>JALTUD010000167.1 GCA_027047735.1 Flavobacteriales bacterium
TAAATATTGAAACGAGCACTATAAATTGTTTTTTGATTCCTTATTCGTCTTCAAAAAAAAATTCCATAGCGGGTGCTATGCAAAATTTTTATTCATCGTCTAAGAAAACAAAAATTCACTTTCTATCCGCCAATTTCACTCGCGTTAGGGATTGTATCCCTAACACAGTTAATCTAAGTACAATAAAATGTTTTTAGTATCCTTATACTTCTTCATATTTTATTTCCATAGCTGGTGCTATGCAAAGAAAATATTCATCGTCTAAGCATACTAAATTCCATTTTCTTTGCACTTATCTCAACTGCGTTAGGGATAGAACGGCGTGTCTGAACTCCTTTTGGTTTGTTTGCTGTATGCAAACCAAAAGAGTGAGTAGTGATAGCCCGACCCCAATTTACCTAACAAACGTTTAGCGAGAGCGATATGTTTGTTGGGTAAATTGGGGGAACGCCCAAAACATACTTATTTTCCTTCAAACACCGGGGCTTCTATTTCTTTTTGGTTAACAAAGTCGTAATGTGTTAATTTTCGGATATTGTAGAACGATGTCCAGTAGGAAGCCAGGGTTTGATAATAGGTGGCTATGGCACTGTTGCGTTCTTTTAGGGAATTATTGAAGGTAAAGATATCACTTTTTCCAATCAGGTAACGTTGCTTGGATACTTCGTATCTTTTTTTTGCTACTTCCATAGCTTTTTGAGCAATTACAACTTGTTGCGACATAATATTAAACTGTGAAGCGGTAATAAATACATTTTGCTCAAAATTCTTTTTGTCTTGTTCGATTTGGTTTTGCGTAAGCTCGGTATTGGCTTGTTGTTGCTTGATGTTTGACCTAGATAATCCCCAATTGTAGATAGGTATTTTTATTCCTAGATTTACTTGTTCTTTATCGAGCGGATTCAAGTAGCCTTGATCTAATGTCGGAGCGGTTTGCGTTAATCCATAGGCGGCAAACAAATCGGCATTTAAACGGTTGTTTTTCTTTACTCGGTCTAGTTCTCGTTGACTTTCCAAAAGTCTTCTTTGGTAGGCAATATACTCCGAACGGTGTTGTTTTGCTAACTCTACCACTCTTTGAACGTCAATTTTATCTAAAGGAAGTACGGTATCGATTTTAAGAGGTAAAGGTTGCGAATAGGGAATTTTCAGGAATGTCTTTAAGGCTTGTTCGCTTATTTGAACATCCAGAACTGACTGAGCTAAAGTCTTTTCGGCATTAAGGGCCGTGAGTTCCATTTGCAAAAGTTCATTTTCAGCAATTTTACCAATCTCATATCGCCCTTGAGAAATTTTATATAAGGTGTCGCTGTTTTCTTTATTCAGCTTTGCTATTTGCAATTTTGAAAGATTGCTAAGCACGTTAAAAAAGAGTTGGGAAGCCTGTATGGAAACGTCTTCGGATTGTTCAACGCTCATTCGTTTTGCTTCTTCATACAACAAAGGCTCTATTTTTTGAGACCATTTATAGGGATTGAATTTCATTATCGGCTGTGAAATACCGATGTAAAAAGGATTGGTTCGGTAAGAAGTATAAGGTGAATTTCCCAGCCAATCTACTCTCATCAGGTTACTAGAGAAAAACAAATTTCCTCCTGTCCATTTTATGGGTTGGTTTATACGTAAATTTGCACTTGAATTAACTTGACTTGTTCTTTCAAAACTGATTGTTCCATCCGGTTGAATAACCTTACTTAACCCAACATTGAAATCGGGTAACGTACCTTGAAAAACCATTTTGGGAAGGAACTGTTTTTTAAATGAATTGTACTGCCAAAATCGATTTTCAAAAGAATTATCTACTTTTTTTTGAGCCAAAGATTGACCGTGAGCCAAGCGAATAATATCTTCTAAATGATATTCTGTTTGGGCAGATATATTCCAACTTACAATTAAGAAAATGGTAATCGTGTATATTTTATTCATATCGTAAAGAAGTTACAGGATTTTGTTCAGCTGCCTTTTTTGCCGGCAGGTAGCCAAATACGATACCTACAATAACGGAAATAAAAAAGGAAATAAATATTGAAAAACCGGAGATTTTGACCGGCATTTTCAAGAAAACCTCAATCAAATAACTCAACCCGACTCCTAATGCAATACCGATAATTCCTCCGCTAATACTAATAAACAAGGCTTCGAATACAAACTGAGCTTTGATGTCTTTTTTCCTTGCCCCGATAGCCATCCGCAACCCTATTTCTTTTATTCGTTCCATAACAGACGCCAACATAATGTTCA
>JALTUD010000168.1 GCA_027047735.1 Flavobacteriales bacterium
GCAGATTTAGCGGTGTTGGATATGTTGGCGAACTATAAATGGGATAGACCTATTTATTTTGCCAGTCTTGCCGGAATGCAAGCTAACAGAGGTTTAAAACCTTATATGGAAAGTGAGGGAATGACCTATAAGTTAACTCCAATCAATCATGGAGCTAATGGCGGGACTAATGCCGAAAAAATGTATGAACTGATGATGGATGAAGAGAATGGATTTAAGTGGGGGAATATGAAAGGCAAAGGTGTGTATGTTGATTATTACACTATGAGAATGGTGTATGGTATTCGCGTGCAAATGATGTTTTTGGTGAATGATTTAATCAATGAAGGAGAGAATAAAAAAGCAATAGCCATCTTGGATAAGGTGTTTGAAGAAATGCCAATAGAGAATAATCAAGTACCGCCGGGGGATATTGTTGTTCGTTTGTGTACGAGTTATTACGCAGCCGGAGCAAAAGAAAAAGGTGATGCTTTGGCTAAGAAATTGGCAGATTTGGAAATGAATAAAGTGGAATATTATATGAGTATGGATATGGATAAATTCTTCCCTAAAGTGGTCAAAGAATTTGGTTCGAGTATGAATAATATTGAATTTTTAAGACAAGCATCTTTAGGAGAGGAGTTAGGACAAAATGAAATGTTTAGACCGGACCCAACGAATACTTATTTTGAAGCTCAAGGTGTGCTGGAAGGCTCTCGATATCCGGAAGTTTGTGCCAAAGCTAAACAGGTGTTTATCGAAACGAATAACCGATTTAGTAATATCTATTCTAATCCGCAACAGTTTCCGGTTAACTTGGTTCGAGCGGTATGGTTGAATGGAATGAAAAGATAATTTGACTTAATCACAAAAAAAGGAAGATAGTATCTTCCTTTTTTTGTGTTGATGTATTACTATGAATATCGTTTCTGTACCCAATTGGATAAGACGATTTTATCGTCAGGCTATATGGAAGATTCCGACTCCGGAAAAGGTGGTTTACCTGACTTTTGATGATGGACCTACTCCTATGATTACCGAAAGTGTGATGGATTTATTGGATGAATACAATGCTAAGGCAACTTTTTTTTGTATTGGTTCTCAGGTGGAGAAACACGAGCGTTTGTTTCAAAACATCCAAGACAGGGGACATAGAGTTGGTAATCATACTTTTAATCATATTTCGGGTTGGAGTTCTACACCTAAGGATTATTTAGATGACGTTGAAAGAGCATCGCAAGTAATATCTTCCGGTTTATTTCGCCCACCTTACGGCAGGATAACAAAGAAGCAATTTAATCAAATAAAGAAACGCTATACTGTTGTGTTTTGGGATATTATTCCAGGTGATTTTATACAAGGTATAACCTCTAAAAAGCTATTAAAAAATACGTTAAAGTATCTGAAATCGGGTTCGGTAATAGTGTTTCACGATAGTATTAAATGTGGAGACGTTCTATTAGAAACTTTGCCGGTTTTGTTAGAAGAATTAAAACAAAGAGGCTATCGATTGGAAGTGATTCCTTTTGAATATTGATGGTAGGAGAGGGTGTGAAGTGCAGTCTTGTATAAATTATCTACTTATCCATTGCAATATTATAGTGTTCGTCAAAATAAAACGGCTCTGTCTTTGCGATAATTAATCTTTCTGAAAGATGAATAGTTTCTACTGAATCAAATTTTTCTGATACGGTTTTTAACATTGCATCGTCATCTATTATAATGAAGTTATAGATTATTTTTTGTCCTTTTTTATACAACCAGTTTTTGCTGACTACATGCGTATATGGTTTCAGGTTCTCATGAATACACCGAATTAATATGTGTTCTTTTGAAAACATTGTATTCTTTTTAGATTTCCAATAAGTTGAAAGTCCATTTTGTAACCCTAATTTGTTTTTGTTAGCGTCAATTATTTTTGTCTCATTGGGATAAAAGTTGATTTTTCTTACAAGTTTATTGTAATTGAAGTTGGAGATAAGAAGTAAGAATAATCCTATAAAAGCAATACTGCCTATATTGAAGTTATAGGATATGCTGTTATTAGCAAGTACCCGATGCAAGAAATACGGAAAAAGGAAAACCAATACAATCAAGATTTGATAATTGTACCGAATGGAATCTAAGCCTGTTATTTTGCCGGCTAATATAGGGAGGGTTGTCATTATGGCTATGAAGAAGAGAAAATACACATCAAGAAAACGAGGGGATTTTCGTTCTCGATAAACAAGTATGATGTTGAGGACGTAACTAATG
>JALTUD010000169.1 GCA_027047735.1 Flavobacteriales bacterium
TAACCTGTGTAAAATGAGCACCATAAAATGTTTTTATTTCCTTTATACTTCTTCAAAAAATATTTCCATAGCGGGTGCTATGCAAAGATTTTTTTCATCGTCTAAAGAAACTAAAACTCATTTTCTTGGCACTCATTTCACACACGTTAGGGATAGAACGGCGTGTTTGAACTCCTTTTGGTTTGTTGCATATATGCAAACCAAAAGAGTGAGTAGTGATAGCCCGACCATTACGGCGTTGAAATATTGTGAAGTGAGAACGTAACAATATTTTTATGCCGTAATGGGAACGCCCAAATTATTAACCTATATATACAGAACATTGGAAACTATATTAACGATTAAAAATCTGAACAAAACCTTTGGTAAAATCCATGCGGTTAAAAATCTTTCGCTGGAACTGAAGAAGGGAAACGCTTACGGTTTGTTAGGGCCTAACGGAAGTGGGAAATCTACTACGCTGGGCATCGTGTTGAATGTGGTGAATAAAACCTCGGGAGAATTTGAGTGGTTTGACGGCTCTCTATCTACGCACGAAGCTCTAAAAAGAGTCGGAGCAATTATCGAACGCCCGAATTTTTATCCGTATATGACAGCTGAGCAAAACTTGGAGTTGGTTTGTAAGATTAAGGAAATTTCTACATCTCGCATTGATGAAACACTGAAAACCGTAAATCTTTACGAACGTAGAAAGAGTAAATTTCAGACCTTTTCATTGGGAATGAAACAACGCTTGGCAATTGCTTCCGCCTTGCTCAACAACCCGGAAATTTTGATTTTGGACGAGCCCACAAACGGACTTGACCCACAGGGTATTCACGAAATCAGGAGCATCATTAAGGAAATTACCGAACAAGGAACAACCATTCTATTAGCGTCGCATCTGTTGGACGAGGTAGAGAAAATTTGTTCGCACGTTATCATCATCAGAAACGGTGAAAAATTGTACGAAGGTAAGGTAGATGAAATATCCAATTCTTTTGGGTTTATTGATATTCAGGCTGACGCAAATTCGGAGGAAATGAAACAAATACTTTTAGCCCTGCCCGGTGTTGCAAAGATTACCGGAGATAAAAACCTTCTTACATTGCACCTGAATCAAGAACTTTCGGCAAGTGAAGTCAATGAAATATTATGCAAAAAAGGCATCGTATTATCCCACCTTGTAAAAAGAAAACCGAATCTCGAACAACAATTTTTATCACTTACCAAATAAATCATAAATGAACGCACTACGCTTATTATCCATAGAGTTTTACAAACTTAAATACAGTAAAGCCGCACGACTCATCTTATTGGCATACTTCGGTTTGCTCACCTCTATCGCTCTTGTCGCCGCCCTGAAATTCCAATTGGGGCCCATAGAAATAAAATTAGCCGACCAAGGTATTTTTGAATTTCCATTCATTTGGCATTTCAATTCTTACATAGCTTCGGTTTTTAAGTTGTTCTTATTAATCCTTATCGTTTCTATGGTCGCAAACGAATACGCCAATCGAACCTTAAAGCAAAATCTGATAGACGGAATGAGCAAAAAGGAATACGTCCTTTCCAAATTTTATATGGCGTTGGCATTAGCAGTTGTCTCTACGGTTTTTGTCTTTTTGGTTTCGCTCGTCATAGGGTTATTTTATTCTTCGGACGTTAGTTTAGGGGCGATATTTTCCGAGTGGAGTTATTTGTTCGCTTACTTTATCAAACTAACCACCTTGTTTTCATTAGGAATTTTTATGGCAATGGTGGTTAAGCGTTCTGCCTTTGCTTTGGGAGCTATGTTTGTGTGGTACATTGTAGAGAAAATCATTTTTGTAATTTCGGTCATTAATTTTTCAGAAAAAACAACAAATACTATCGGTTATTTCTTTCCGTTTAGTGCTATGGAAAAAATAATCCCCCCTCCTTTTCTGCGTATGAAAGCCATCCAAGATATGTCAACGCAAATGGGACAAGAAATAATACATAATTTTGACGTTCGTACAGCATCGGTTTTTTCCGGAATCATCTGGACAGGAATATTCATATACGGATCTTATCTAATACTTAAAAAGAGAGATTTATAAAAGAATTAGGGCGTTCCCATTACGGCATAAAAAAGCAGTTTCGTTCGCACTACACAGCTTTTTAACGCCGTAATGGTCGGGCTATCACTACTCACTCTTTTGTGTTGCATAAGTGCAACAACACAAAAGGAGTTCAAACACGCCGTTCTATCCCTAACGCAGTTGAGATA
>JALTUD010000170.1 GCA_027047735.1 Flavobacteriales bacterium
TTTTTTACCCATTCTGCAGCGGTGAAATAATTTTTGTATTTTGGCTGTATAGGAGATTCGGCAACAAAAGACATATATTTCATGGTGTTTTTACTTGGTATAAATAAAACAAACAAAGCAAATGAAGAAAGTACGGTTACTTTAGGTTCGAGCTTTGGCTTATATTTTTTTACAGGAAGCAGAATAATGTTTTGCAAGCCATAAAAAATCAGTCCGTAGAGCAAAGGAATAAGCGGTAATATAAAACGTTTTCCGAACCAAACTTGTGGCCAAAGCATGAGTATTCCGAGAAGAGAACCAATGATTAAGAACAAAAGTAAACGGTGTTTTTTCAGTCGTAATAGACCATAAATAGCAAGAGAAATTAACAGTATACCAATAATCCACGAGTAAAAAGGAGGTGGAGTTTTATAGTTGTATATGGGATTCATAGGAAGCAGTCCATCTGGTATTTCTACAGAAATATAACGTTTTACATTCGACCAAAAACGCAAGAACCAGTCGCTCAATTCCATAAAGCCTAATTCTTTTTTGTAGGGGTTTTTGTAACTTAAATAAGTAAGGTAAGAAGTGGAATGCAATCCGGACATTCTGATTTTCCAGGGAATAATGGCTAAAATTAATATTGATAAGTAAGCGACTATTTCTTTCCATTTTTTTGAATAAGCCAAATAGATAATCATCCCCGCAATAATTCCTACGGTAAATGATTTTATATAAAATAACAGAACTAAAGAAAAAGCAGAAATATAAAAATGGTAGTCTTTTAAGAAGGATATATCCTCCTTTTGTTTTATAAAAGAATAAAGAAACAAGAGAAAGAAAAATAGAAAAGGTACTTCACTATACATATACATAGAATAGTACAGAACGTGATAGTTGTGAAGTAAAAATATGGAAGATACAAAAGCTAAATGTTGATTGAGTCCGATTTCTTGCAAAAGGAAAAAGAGGAGCAGAGCAGAAAATAACAGAAAATAACCGTTAACATTCTTTGCTGATTGCAAGTCATCTCCAAAAACCTTCATAAAACTTGCCAGTATTGCAGGGTAACCCGGGGGGAAATGCGTGTGTGGTACACCATAAGTTAATTCCCCGTCTTTTTCCCCAATCATGTGAGCGTCATAATAACCATTGCCCGAAGCTAAAGATTTACCTAAAAGGTAATAAGAAACGTTATCACCTCCCAAATTGACTTTATCATCTTTGTACGTGTTAAACGTAATTAAGAAAAAGAAGAAAATCAAAAATAAGTAAAGGATATTGATTCCTTTTTGAAGGGTTAGACGTGTTTGGTTTTTCATGATAGGGAGTTAAATGCTTTTAGCAAAAGCAATTAGAGAATCAAAGTTAAAATTATATTTTGAAATTCCTAAGGGATGGATAAATACGGTGTACATTCCTTTGTTTTTCCCAAATTCCATATCACTAATGGAATCTCCTACCATGATAGACTGTTTAAAGTCGATTTCCGAAAAATCTTTTTTTGCTTGATCTGCCATTCCGGTATTCGGTTTTCTGTAAATACTGTTTTCAGAAACCAATTGCGGGGCAAAATAGATGCGGTCTATTCTTCCGTTATGTTCTTCTACTTTTTGTTGCAGGTATTTATGTATTACATTCAGTTCTTCTTCCGTAATGATGCCTTTTCCCACGCATTGTTGGTTGGTTACGACAACGATTCTATTGAATTTTTTAGATAGAACCGATATCGCTTCTAAACTACCTTCAATAAATTTAAAATTGTCCAATCCGGTAACATATCCGCCTTTAATATGTTGGTTAATTACGCCATCACGGTCTAAAAACAGTGTCCAATTTTTTTTAATTTTAAAATCAGCAAAAGCCTTAAAGTCTTTTTGAGCTTTGTGGTAATCTTTTGGAATACCTATGTCCAAAAAGTAACCGTTGTCGATGTAGGCTTTGAACTTGTATTGAATGTATTGTTTTTCTAAAAATTCTTTTTCAAAAGAAAATTTATCGGGGAATTGCAGTTGATTGAAAATATGTTTATTTAACAGATATACACCGCCGTTAATATTTCCTTTGGTTTGTTTTTGTTTTTCTTGAAAGCCGGTAACGTTGTATTGAGAGTCAAAATCTACCACTCCGTAGCGTTCAAAGTCTTGCATCGGTTTTAAAGCCAAAGTGAAGTCAGCGTTATTTTCGGTATAAAATCGAAACATTTTATCCAAATCTAAACGAAACATGGTGTCGCCGTTTAGAATTAGCACGGTTTCGGAAGTGGTTAATTCCAAAGCTTGTTTTATTGCTCCGCCTGTTCCCAAGGGTTCTTTCTCGTAAGCGTATTGAATGGAAATACCATTGTATTTATCTCCAAAATATTGAACAATGGCATCGGATAAATAACCGACAGCAAGAACTACTTTTTTGATACCAAAAGAATGTAGGTAATCCAACTGCCACCTAAGGAAAGGTTTTCCGAAAATAGGAGCCATGGATTTAGGTACTTGATTTACCTCAGAGCGTAATCGAGTACCTAAGCCTCCTGCCAGTATGATTGCTTCGTTCATTTATTTTCCTTTTTCAAAAAGACGTTCTTCTACCAATTCGCAGATAATGTGCCCGACTAAGATGTGAGCTTCTTGAATACGAGGGGTGTCGGTGGATGGAATGGGAATGATGTAGTCGCAGAGTTCTTTCATTTTTCCACCTGTTTTACCGGAAAAACCAACGGTAATCATGCCTTGTTCTTTTGCTTGTTGTAAGGCGTTGATGATGTTTTTTGAGTTTCCGGAGGTGGATATACCAAATAGAATGTCTCCTTTTCGCCCTTTTGCTTTTACGATTCTGGAATAAATATCGTCAAAAGAATAGTCGTTTCCTACGGCTGTCAGGTAAGAGGTGTTAACGTGTAGTGCTTCGGAGTTTAGCGGTGGTCGATCAAAGTAAAATCTTCCTGAAAATTCTGCTGCCAAGTGTTGAGCATCGGCGGCACTTCCTCCGTTTCCGCAAAAGAGTACTTTTCCGTCTTTTTCAAAGCACTCAACTACGTTGGCGGTAATTTCTTCAATGGTTTTTATAATGGTTTCGTCTTGCAACAGGTTTTGTTTTATTGCAATGGAACTTTTTATGATGTCTTGAATTTTCATTTTTTCGGTTTTAGGTGTAGGTAATTTTCTGTTCTACTTTATCTAACGGTTAAAAGAGATGTTGTTGGGGGCTATGGTTAACAAAAGTAATGATTTATACCATTTGGATATTGAAAAGAGGCGAAAGAAAGTGAGTTTTAGTTTTCTCGCCTTTAGATTTGCGTTAGGGATTGGTATCCCTAACACAGTTAATCTAAGTGCAATAAAATGTTTTTAGTATTCTTATACTTATCTCAACTGCGTTAGGGATTGTATCCCTAACACAAGTATAATGAGCACTATAAAGTGCTTTTATTTCCTTTATATTTATTAGAAGTTAATTACAATTTGTCTATAAGTTAAAAATTAGTTCTTTTCATTTCACTCGTCGTTATTTTTGCGAACCATAGCTACGGCTATGCTTCTTAAAAATGCCTAGACTGAAAAGAAAATAAGCTAATTTCACTTTTATACACAAACTGTAAATAACTTCTTCAAAAATTATTTCCATAGCTCGGCTATGCAAAGAATTTTTTCATCATCTAAAGAAACTAAAACTCACTTTCTATGCACTCATTCCACTCGCGTTAGGGATAGAACGGCGTGTTTGAACTCCTTTTTGCCCTCCTCCTTTTGAGGGCAAAAAGAGTGAGTAGTGATAGCCCGACTCCAATTTGCTAAAACAACGTTTCGCGAGAGCGATATGTTGTTTTGGTAAATTGGGGGAACGCCCAAATCATCATTTATCTAAGAGCAAATCTTTTTTTAATACTCCTTTTTTATAGAGTTTTTTGGATACTATTTTTTTTCCTTTTGAGTCGTAAATGGTTGATATGCCGTGTTTTAATCCGTTTTTGTAATTGATTTCGGATTGTAGTTTGCCTTTGCGTGTGTACATACGTGATACGCCGTCCAGTTTTCCGTCTTTAAAAGTGTTTTCGGAAACGATGATTTTTCCGCCGGGATAATAGAATTTCCATACACCGGTTTGTTTGTCGTAGCTGTAATTTCCTTCGCTTTCGATTGCTCCGTAGGCAGGGTCGTAGGTTTTCCATTTTCCGTGCCGGTAGCTTGCGAGTTGAGGTGTATCTACAAGGATGGAATTTTTGGTGGTTTTAGGTTTTAGGGCTTGAAATTCTCCTTCTTTTTTTAGTTGTCCTTTTGATGACCAAAACTGCCATTTTCCTACTTTTAAGTCGTCTTTATAAAATCCGTGATAGCGTTTTTGGTCGTTGGGATACCAGCCTGTCCATTCTCCATTCATTTGTCCGTGCTCGTAGCTCCCTCTGTCTTTCATTACGCCGTTTTCGTACCACGAAGTCCAAAGCCCTTGTTCTTTTCCTTGGTTAAATACTCCTTCAAAAGCCTCTTGACCGTTCTCGTACCACGTTGTCCACAATCCTTCTTTCAGGTCGTTTTGGTAGTTGCCTTTTTTCCATTCTTCTCCGGTTTTATAGAAGAAATTCCATTCGCCTTCCTTCTTCCCATTTTCAAAATTTCCTTTGTAGTACAATTGTCCGTTGGGATGCCAATATTGCCAAAACCCGTGTTGTTTCCCATCTTTAAAAGGACCTTTCATATCCTTTGCTCCGTTTTCAAAAAAGTACTCCCATTCTCCGTCTTTTTCTCCGTCTTTGTAATTACCTGAAATTACGAGTATTTCATCGGGGGTATATTCTTGAAACAGACCGTTTTTTTCGCCTTCTTTGTAGTGTTCGATTTGGTAAAGGGTATGCGAAACAAAATTCCATCGTTTCCATTCACCGTCTTTTAGTCCTTTTTTATAGTATCCTTCATTTCTAACCGTACCGTTGGCGTTCCACTCCGTATATTTACCATCAGGCAATCCGTTAGTGTATTGTTGTTCTAATTTTGGTCTGCCCGAATGGTAATACTCTTTTACAAATCCGTTTCCGTTGATAACCGTTTGCTTTCCTTCTGCATCCCAATAAGAGGTTAAATATTCGGTAGTGTCTCCTTGTTTATAGGTTAGCACCATATAAGGATTTCCGCTTTCGTAATAATATTTCCAATTTCCTTTTTTTACGGGTTCAAAAAACTCTAATTCTTGCCAATATTTGTAAGGTTCTAATAAAATACTATCGGGAAGTTCGGCGAACTCTCCGGTTTCTTTCAATTGTCCGTTTGGGTAAAAGCTTTTGAAGATACTGTCTTGTATGCCGAATTTAAAATAACCTTCGTTTTTCAGTTTTCCGTTTTCGTACATCTGAATCACTTTACCGTGGTATCTTCCGTTGACGTAAACCGAAGATTCTTCAACCTCTCCGTTTTTGTAATAATAGACCCAACGTCCTGTTTTTTGACCAACATCCGAAAATCCCGAAACATTGAGATAACCTTTGCTTCGGATATGCTTCTTGTCTTTATCCCAATAATTTACAATCGGTTCTCTTTTGATTTCTTTCTTTTCGTTTTGTTGTGCAAAATAAGGCACAATCATTCCTGTTAAAAAAGTAATTATCAATACTGATTTTGTCATTTTCCCGTTTTATATTTTCCGAGTACACATACTCAAAAACAAACAAAAAGTTACCCTTTGTATTCTTTCCATAGTTTTTCAAAATGCTTTTTCGTATCGTAAGAAAAATCAGCATTCATAATCCAACTGTAATATCCCGGTTCTTTCTTAAAAACCTCTTTCACCGTTTTCCCTTTGTGTTTTCCGAAATTTATAATCGGTTCATCATTATCGTTTAAAGCTATTCGCTGAGCAAAATCCAATGATTTACCACCCATTGTAGAAAACTCACTTAAAAAATCAATGTCGTTTTCCAATTCATCGTATCTATCCAATTGAGCTTCCAATACTTCAACGGTTGCGTTGATATCCGCTTCCGCCGTATGAGCGTTTTCGATTTCTTTTTCGCAATAAAATTTGTACGCGGCCGAAAGTGTTCTTTGTTCCATTTTATAAAAAATATTTTGTACATCAATGGTTTTTCTTTCCGACAAAGCAAAATCTACTCCGGCTCTGTAGAACTCTTCTATCAATAACGGAACATCATAACGATTAGAATTATACCCTGCTAAATCGGCATTCCCGATAAATTCTTTTATTTCTTCGGCTACATCCTTAAATGTCGGTGCATCAATCACGTCAATATCATAAATTCCGTGTATTTCAGAGGTTTCAATAGGAATGGGAATCGTTGGGTTGATTTTCTTAACGTACGATTCACGTTTTCCCGAAGGATATATTTTTTGAATAGCTATTTCTACAATTCTATCCTTAGCAATGTTTAATCCCGTAGCTTCCAAATCGAAAAAAGCAATGGGTTTCTTTAAATTCAAATTCATTATAATATATTGTTAAGCGAACAAAGATAACCAATAAATCCGTAGTTTAATTAGGAATAATAACATAGAATGCTTTATTTTTGGCTTTTCAATTTTTATACAAATGAACAAAGACAAAGAATTAAAAGAAGCACTAGACGCACAAGGCAACAAAATCAGCCCCGTATTGGGAGATGATGTAAAAAATTATCTTATCGACATTGACGGAACCATTACCGACGATGTTCCCAACGAAGAACCAGAGCGAATGGCAACTTGCGAACCCTATCCCGATGCTTTGGAGATACTTAACAAATGGTACGACGAAGGACATATTATTACCTTTTTCACTTCCCGAACCGAAGCTCACAGAGAAGTAACCGAAAAGTGGCTAAACAAGCACGGATTTAAGTATCACGGTATTTTATTCGGCAAACCGAGAGGCGGAAACTACCATTGGATAGACAATCACTTGGTCAAAGCAACCCGTTTCAAAGGGCAATTCACCGATTTGATAACCGTAAACAAAAGCATCGAAGTATTTGATGATGAAAAATAAGGAGATTTGGGCGTTCCCTTTACGGCATAAAAAAGTAGTTTCATTCGCACTACCCCCACCACACTACTTTTTAACGCCGTAAAGGTCGGGCTATCCGCTATATCTTTTGCCCTCCAAAAGGAGGGAGGGCAAAAGGATGCCGCTTCTATCCCTAACGCAGTTAAGTTCAATGAAAACGGAATTTTGTTTACAGTTACACAATGCCATTTTTCTTTTCGTTTTCTAAAAGTTTCCTTTTATTGAAACTTTTTAATATCTTTGTAGATGAATAAAAAATTTGAAGTTCTTTTTCTTGAGCAAGCAATTAACTTCTTACAAGGTTTAGATTTAAAAACGCGAAAGAAAATTTATTACAACATTGATAAGGCAAAACTCGGACTTGACCCAAAATTATTCAAAAAATTATCCGATGATATTTGGGAATTTAGAACCAAATATCAAGGAAATCAATACCGCCTTTTTGCATTTTGGGATAAAACCAATAAAACCGAAGTTTTAGTAATCTCAACTCACGGCATTGTGAAAAAGGTAGGTAAAGTTTCAAAAGCAGAAATAGACAAAGCAAATCAGATTAGAACGGAATACTTCAAACAAAAAGATTAAAGATATGGTAGCAAATAAAGAAAAAATGAAAATGATGACGCTTGATCAACTTAAAGACATAGATCTTGGAAAAGTCGGAACACCGGAACGAGATAAATACGAATTTGATTTACGAATGGAATTGCTTGGGCAAATGATAAAGTCTATCCGAAAAGAACGCAACTTAACTCAAGAACAACTTGGTCAATTAATTGGTGTTCAGAAATCACAAATATCCAAACTCGAAAGAAATACAAAAAATGTTACCATTGAGACTATTCTAAAAGTATTTAGAGCATTAAAAGCTAATGTGAAATTTATTGTTGAAATGAAAGAGTCTGAATTTAAAGTTGCATAACAATAGAACTTCTATTACGTATTTAATGAATTTCATTTAACAAGTTTCTCAAACATTATCAAACAACCTTGAAAAGAATCGGACTATTATCGGACACACACAGCCATTTTGACGAACGCTATGTAAAATACCTCAGCTCTTGCGATGAGATTTGGCACGCAGGAGATATAGGCGACATCTCTGTTATCGACAGATTAAGAGATATAGCCCCCGTAAAAGTCGTTTACGGAAATATAGATAACCATATAGCAAGAGCCGAATTTCCGGAGCATCAAAAATTCACAATGGAAGGCGTAACCGTATGGATGACACACATAGGAGGACGTCCTTACGTCTATGATTACAGAATAAGAGAAAAATTAACAAAAAATCCACCTCAACTTTTTATTTGCGGACACACTCATATCTGTAAAGTTCAAATGGACAAACGTTTAAATATGCTGTATATGAACCCGGGGGCAGCCGGTATTTACGGTATCCACAAAGTTAGAACACTATTGCGTTTCACCTTAGACAAAGGCACGATTAAAGATTTGGAAGTCATAGAATTGGGAAAAAGAGCATGAGTCGGCTATCATTCGATATTGTTATTTTGGGTGGAGGAATAAACGGCTCTCTCTTAGCTTTAAACCTCAAGCAAAAAGCCCCGAAATTAAACATCCTGATTATCGAAAAACAAGCCGTATTTTCCGATAAAATCGGAGAATCAACCTCTGACGTTTCTTCTGTTTTTTTGAATCGTTTAGGTATTGACCATCTCTTAGTAAAACACGCACGAAAAAACGGTTTGCGTTTTTTATTTTTAGAAAACAACAAGCGTTTGGAATTTGCCAGCCCTTCGCAAAAATCCATCGCAAACGGCTATCACTTCGACCGAAAAGTTTTGGATACCGATTTACTTGCAGAATGTAAGAAAAAAGGAATATCCGTATGGCAACCCGCTGAAATTAAACAGTTGGACATTCAAAAAGACAACAACCAAATAAAGGTTTTAAAAGATTCTCAAACAATTGAGATTACCGCCAAATGGTTTATAGATGTTTCAGGTAGATTTCGTTTTCTTCAAAAAAAATTGAATATAGAAAACATTCCGCTGCAATTAAATACGGGAGCTGTAGCCACTCATTTTAATAATATTCCTGCTAATCAATCATGGGACACTCCGGAACATCCGTTATGGACAGAACGATGTATCGGCTCTCAAGATTATAGCACCATTCATTTTATGCGAAAAGGCTGTTGGTGGTGGTTTATCAAAATTAACGAAAATAGAGCCAGTATAGGAATGGTTTATAACAAAGAGGTTATCCCTTCATCGGAAGCAAAGACTTATTTTTTAAAGCAAATAAAAGAAGACCCGGTTATTTCTAAAGCGTTACAAAATGCAATTCCGAACAAAATAAATCACATAGAGAATCTACCTTATATGGTTCGTCAATATCATTATAAAAATACGGCGTTATTAGGTGATTCAGGAGCTTTTGTTGACCCTCTTTTTAGCCCGGGGTTAGATTTTGTTTGTCAGCAAAACGAGTATTTATCGAACCTATTGATTGACTATTTTAAAACAGGGAAGAAAAACAAAAGAAAGTGGGGCAAATACAACCGTATTATTTTTAAAGCAAATAAGGATAGAGTTTATATCTATAAACAGATTTACAGTTACACGCATTCTTATGATTTGTTTTCTAATATTGCCGAATATATATTTTTAGGTTACCAAACTTTTTCGGTTTTGCCACTACGTTACTTTCCTAAGCGTATGAGTAAGATTTCAACCTTAAATTTCATTACCCAACCGATAACCCAACTTTATTTTCTACGCTTGAGAGTTTTGCTGAAAAAACGAGAGAAAAAGAATAAAACTTCTTTTGCTCTTCCTCAACCGGTTCGTTTTTCAAGAGTAGGAATGCCTTTGGGTATAAAGTTATTCACTAAGCCTTTTGATTTGTTTTGGGCTTGGTTGAAAGATTTTATACTACTTAATATTGGATAAACATTTGAAGAATAAAAAAGCGTATATTTCAAAGAGAAATACACGCTTTTTTTATTTTTTTGGTGTTGTTACCATTTAGGTAAAAAATAATTGTATTGAAGTGTAAGACCAATACTCATACCGCTAAGGTCGTTAGATTTTGTTTGAATTAAATCTGCACCATTTGCAAAGCTATATCCAAAGTTGGCTCCTATTCTAATGTTTTCATTAGCTACGAAAAACACTTTAGCCCCAACTTGAGTATTCAAGAAGTTATCAGCTTTGTCTCCCGGCAAAGACATATCGCTTGGAAGAGAATAAGAGTACTTCATAAAACTCTGATTTAAATAAGGCATAACACTAAAATGTTTCTCTAATGGAATTTCATAGCCCAACTCTATCCCGAAAGAACGGTATTTTAACCCCGCTTTTAATGTTCCGGTTGTATCGTTTGTAAAAAAACGTTTCGTTTCTCCTTTTCCTCCCATATAGCTTAATCCAATATGGAAACGTTCAGAGAAGTGCATCCCACCGCTTAATCCCAGGTTATAAGTATTATCAAATGGTGAAATAGAATTAATATTTAAGTTTCCGTAAAAACCTTTTCTTACATTATGATCTTCTACTGATTCTCTATCAGTGCTTTGTGCAAAGAATAACATCGGTGTTATTGCCGCTACGAGTGCTATAATTATTTTTTTCATGGCTTGATGGGTTTTAGTGTTAATGTATCATTTATTGATTCCGGTTTTACAATCTTACCGGGTAGTTTATCCGGTGTAAATATATTTTTAAATTGTATGTTGTTTTTTCCTTTACTGTTGACATATATTTTTATTTCTTCCGTCTGTCCGGCAGGATTGACTAATTGAAGCGTTACTTCATTTGAATCCTTTTGGGTTAACGGTACTCTTGTATAACTAATCATTGCAGGCAAACTTTGCCAGTTTCGCGTATCGGCTTGTTCGGATAAAAATCCTGCGGCTGATACTGCTGTTCCTAAAATCATTCCTAATTCTCCGTTAGTAGTATCACTTCTCAACGACTGTGCCAAAATTTGATTCATAGCTAACTTGGTTAAATGTGTTGCTAAGTCTTTGGAAAAACGTTCATGTAAAGTTTTTTCTGCAATTACATTAATGTTTTCAACCAACTCCAAATGCTTACTTGAATCTTTATTGTTTACAGTTATCGAATTTGGTGTTGGTTGATAATACAGCGGAAACTCTTTATAGGCCGGAAGTGCTATACGAATACCCGCCAAGGCAGCAAGGCTACTCGGATTGGAAACAGTACCATTAAAAGGAACTCTTAAATTCCCTGTTTGATCGGTAAAATAAAATCCGGCTTGACCGCCTACTAACGTAAAAATATATTCTTTTTCTATTTTGTAAGGAGCTTTGCCGTTTTCCCAGTACAGTATTAATTCTCCAAATTCTTTTGGAGTGTATTTATATTTTTTTCCGAATGTGTTTTCATAATAACTCAATTCATCATAAAATTGGGCTAAATAAGCTGCTCTTAATAAGTCTTCTTGTATCTGCTTCGGTACTTCCACGCCTAGCGACTTTCCTGTTTTTACATAAGCATCATAGGCATTTCTATATGCAATAAAAGCATTGTTATAATCTTTAGCTTTTTCGTAAATCTGACCGATTAACATCATCCCGAAAGGATCTGTATGGTACTGTTTCATTTTCTTTTCATCCAGTTCCATTTCTTTCAGATTCATCCTTCTTGCCTCTACAAGAGCATCCTCCATTTCGTTGAGGTAGATATAATTTAGAGCCTTATAATAATGAATCATTATTTTCTCAAAGTCTTCCGCTCTGTATTTTTTAGAAGCTGAATTTACTGCTACACTTACAGCCAAATCAGTAAGCGTATTGATATAATCCATCAAATCATCAGCATAGTTCAAATGCTTGTTGCTTTCTTCGTATTCCCCGTTTAGGTGGTAAAGCCTTCCTAATTCCAGGTGATACAGGAGAGCGTTTCTCTTTTTACGAAGGTATTTATTACTAGCAATATCTTCCAAGGCTTCTTGAAATTGATATTGAGCAATTGCCGTATGAGCGTTCTGGCTCTTTTCGAAGTAGGTTTTGCACGAAACCATCAAGAATAGTAAAACTGATATAAGTAAAGATAGTTTCATATGCAGAAAAGAAATTATATGATTCTTTGATGTTGTGTAATGATATTCGACAACAAAAATAATTTGCAGGAAAAACAAGGGAGAAAAAAAATTCTCACCTCGTTTTCTTTTTTTCTACCACTACCTTTTTATAAACTTCTTGATTTTCTTTTGTCCTACCCAAACAATCTCGTTAGTTTGAATGTTGGTTAACTCTAAGTTAACTTGATAAAGAACAACTCTTTTCTTGTCTATTTGGTCTACAATACTATTGATAGAACCTTGAACCATAAAATCCGCTCCAATTTCCAATCCCCATTTTTTCATGGTCGAAACAGAAGAATTATCTTGTTGGTCAGCTCTTTCCATTCTTATTTGCTCTCTCATTTTCCCGCCTTGCACGATTCTCACTTTTTGAGAAAGAATTAAGTTTCTTTCTATATCTTTAATAAAAGGTTCCGACTCAATGTGTTCGTGTGATTTATTGGTAATAAAACCCACAATAACAACCGGTTTTTCTCCGTTGTGTTTTTGCATAAAATTAGGTAACCAATCTTCCGAAAGCATTTGTTTCGTTAGTTCTTCAGCTGTAAGTTGAGCATCTGTATCGTTCCATTTTCCGCTTAAATCAATTTGTTCATCTACATCTACTCTCGATACTTTTCTGGTACAGCCAATCGTAGCCGTTCCCAATATCAATAGTATTATCATTGTTTTTAAGTTAAATAATTTCATAGTGGTAAGTTTTTATCTATTGTTTTTTGTCTTGTAATTTGTGTTTATTGGTTCAATAAATACATTAGCGTTCCTAAGATATACAAGTCATTACTTAAACCGTAATTGTATCCATTCCCATAACCGTATCCATAACCATTATTATAATTATTGTAATTTCCATAACCGTTATAATAGTAAGGAGTATATCCTCTGCGTCCCCTTCTTCCGTATCTTCTTCTGTACCTTCTATTTTGACCTCTCGCTTTTATTCTTTCTTTTCTTAATTCAAACCTTCTTTCAGCTTTAAGATCTTTCCTTTTTTGTTTTTCTTCTGCCCAATCTACAACAGTATAGATATCCTGAATGGTTGCACTCATCAAATGATAATCGGTAGAAGAATCCTTCATCGCCATATATTTTTCCATACTTCTTCTATAGTTGGGGTTTTGGTCGGGGTCTGTTGTTTGGGCTGTGCTTATACTAACTATTCCGGCTAGTAACAAAGCTGAAAGGATTACTTTTTTCATAGTGGTAAAATTATAAGTTTTTTTGTTGTTGTTTACACGGCAAGCACTATGCCAAATTAACATGAAATTAAGAAATAGGCATTAAATAATTAACCTTACCCCCCCTAATTCCTCTATTCTATAAGGAAACTTATCTCCCGGTGAACCGATAAACATAAAGTTAATCGGGATATTCCATTTCTTAGATAATTTTCTAATAAGCTCAGGAGAGAAAGTTCCATTTTCAACAACAAATTCGACTTCTATTTTAGGATATTCTTTATCTAAAAATATAATTTCTTCCGGTAATTCTTCTGGAATCTCTTTTTCATCTTGAACAACAGTTACAATCTTTATTTTTTTTGTGTGTTCATTTTTTGAAATATAGAGCATTACTTTATTTAGCGTTGCTATATCATCTCCTTTGGTAAAAAAGACGAACTCTTGAGAATTAATATCATCTATTATTTTTTGAATCTTTTTATCCAATCGCAGAATAAATTTTCGAATGGGGTTAAATATTCCATCAATTGTTTTTAGGGTTAATTTAAGCAGAACCGTTCTGTTCAGCATGATGATGATGAACGTAATAAAAGGAATAAAATAGTAAAGAAAGACCGTAAAATTACTTGGAAGACCATCTTTAGGAGGCATCATTATATTTCCAATCAGAGCGGTTACTACCGCGATGATAGCTATAATAACAGAGAACCACGAAGCTTTCTCAGGTCGTGGCAATTTACTCCTCTTTATTTTTAAAAGGATATTACCAATAGCAAACAAAGCCATAACCGATAAGAAAGAAATAGTATATACACCAGCTAATAATTTCACATTTCCTTGTGTAATTAACAGTACCGAAACACATAGAACAAAAAACATAATGATAATTCGGTAAGAACTTCCTTTTTTATTCTTTTTCAGAAAGAAAGGAGGCATAATCCTATCCAACGTCATTCTTTCCAATAATCCCGTAACACCAACAAAACTGGTTAATACAGCACCACTCAATACCAAAAAGGCATCCGCTGCAATTAAATAAGCAATATATTTTCCTCCTGTATATTCACCCATTTTAATCAATAAAGTATTCTGAAAATCCTCTCCTTGCAATACCGGCACGGTAAAAATTGCTAAAGCAAAAACTGCCATTAACGGATTGATGACACTAACAATAGCCCACATATTTCTCAAAGTCTTCGGAAAAACACCTTTTGCTTGTTCTTCCACAAAATTGGCAGAACTTTCAAAACCTGAAACACCCAACATAGAGGCGGCAAACCCCAGAAAAATCGCATGGGTTACAGAACCGCCTTCCGGCAAAGGTAAGTGCCAATTATAAAAAAAAGTATCTACACCGTTTTGTAGTAAAAAATAAACAATAAAACCACTCAAAATCACCAATGAACTTAAGTGAAATATAAAAATCCCGATTGCCACCTTTGCCGATTCGCTTATACCGCCAATTGTCAGTATAGCAAAAGCACCAAGCAAAACAATGGTAGAAATGATTACCGGCATTTTAATAATATGATGTAAATAATGAATCCCTTCATTAGCTGATATTACTGCGGTTGCCATATAAGAGAGAAGAGTCAGCGTAGCAGCAAATGAGGCGGTAGCCTTACTGGTTGTATTTAATAACGCATTATACGCACCACCGTTTAAGGGAAGAGCTCCCACAACTTCACCGTATATCTTTCTAAATAAGTATAAAACAAAAGAAACAATTAATAATGTAACCCAAGCGTATTGTCCCGCGAATGATATAGCCAGGGCAGAAACATATAACACGGAAGAGCTGATATCATTCCCACAAATTGCCGTCGCTGATAATTGATCCAGTTTTTTATGTTGGTTGCTCATTTCTTATAATCTTTTGTACAAAGGTAAAATTATAAAACAGACCTTGTATTACATCGAAAATGTTTTTCTGTGAAATGGAGATTGCCCAAATTCTTTTACGGCGGTACGATGTTTTTTTGTAGGGTATCCTTTGTTTTGTTTCCAATCGTACAGCGGAAACTCCTGATGCAATTCATTCATTATGTCATCTCTGTAAGTTTTAGCTAAAATAGAAGCCGCGGCAATACTAAAATATTTTGAATCTCCTTTTACAATACATTGATGCGGAATGTTTTTATAAGGAGTAAAACGATTTCCGTCTACTAAAATAAGTTCAGGAACAATCAAAAGCTGGTCTAAAGCTCTGTGCATAGCAAGAAACGAAGCATTCAAGATGTTTATTTCATCTATTTCCTTATGCGACACAATTCCCACAGCCCAAGCCAGTGCCTCTTCTTCAATGATGGGACGAAGTGCATATCTTTTCTTCTCACTCAATTTTTTAGAATCCGTAAGAATCGAATTATCGAAATTTTGAGGAAGTATCACTGCAGCAGCAACCACCGGACCGGCAAGACAACCTCTACCGGCTTCATCACAACCGGCTTCAATCGTATTTTCTTTATAAAAAGGTAAAAGCATATTTATATTTTATAAGGTTTGGGCGTTCCCCTTACGGCATAAAAAAGCAATTTCGTTGCACTACATTGCTTTTTAACGCCGTAAGGGTCGGGCTATCCGCTATATCTTTTGCCCTCCAAAAGGAGGGAGGGCAAAAGGATGCCGCTCCTATCCCTAACGCAGTTGAAATAAGTGCAAAGAAAATGGAATTTAGTATTCTTAGACGATGAATATTTTCTTTGCGTAGCCCCAGCTACGGAAATAAAATATGAAGAAGTATAAGGATAGTAAAAACATTTTATTGTGCTTAGATTAACTGTGTTAGGGATACGATCCCTAACGTGTGTAAAATTGGCGGATAGAAAGTGAATTTTTGGTTTCTTAGACGATGAATAAAAATTTTTGAAACTTTCTTTTTTCCATAAAGTTTATTGCGTTGAACATAGCGGAAAAAAAATATGAAGGCTACAAAACTGATTTATGTTATCAAACTAGTGCTTGTATAAGGAGAACTTGAACTTAATTATGTAACTTCTCTGCACTACCGATTGCAATGGAAATCTTTGTAAAGAAAAAAACAAAAAAACTCTTTAGCACAAGAGCGACGTGAGAAGCTCCTTGTGCTAAAGGTTTAGTTTTTTGTTTTTTTCTTTGCAAAATTGGAATGTAAAGCGGGTTAAAGTGCCCTAAATAAACAGGTTTTTCATATTTACTTTATTGGTGATTATTTTAGGCAATTCTTCAATCGAAACTCGTTCTTGCTTCATCGAATCCCGTTCTCTTATAGTAACTGTATTGTCTTCCAAAGATTGGTGGTCAACGGTAATGCAATATGGTGTTCCGATAGCATCTTGACGTCTGTATCGTTTCCCTATCGTATCTTTCTCTTCGTACATACAATTGTGGTCAAACTGAAGAGCTTTTAGAATTTCTCTGGCTTTCTCCGGTAAACCATCCTTTCTTACCAATGGTAAAATTGCGGCTTTAATCGGTGCTAAAGGAGCAGGAATAGCCAATACTACCCTTGAGCTTCCGTCTTCCAATTGATCGTCTTTGTAGGAAGCAGAAAGCACCGCTAAAAACATTCGATCAACTCCAATAGAGGTTTCTAACACATAAGGAACATAGCTTTCTTTGGTCTCGGGGTCGAAATAACGTAGTTTCTTCCCTGAATATTCTTCGTGTTGCTTTAAATCAAAATCAGTACGTGAATGGATTCCTTCCAATTCTTTAAAGCCAAACGGGAAGTTAAATTCTATATCGGTAGCCGCATCGGCATAATGAGCCAATTTAACGTGGTCGTGGAATCGGTAGTTTTCTTCCCCCAAACCTAAGGCTTTGTGCCATTTTATTCTAGTTTCTTTCCAGTATTCAAACCATTTCATTTGCGTACCCGGTTGAATAAAGAATTGCATCTCCATTTGCTCAAATTCCCGCATACGGAAGATAAATTGACGAGCGATGATTTCATTTCTAAAAGCTTTACCGATTTGGGCGATACCAAAAGGTAATTTCATTCGTCCTGTTTTTTGTACATTCAGGTAATTGACAAAAATACCTTGTGCGGTTTCGGGGCGAAGATATACGGTTGAAGCGTCGCCTGCTACTGCACCTAGTTCAGTGCCAAACATTAGATTAAATTGCTTGACTTCTGTCCAGTTTTTTGAGCCACTCACCGGGCAAACAATTCCCAAATCAATGATTAATTGCTGTAAGTCATCTAATTTATCGTTGTTTAACGCATCACCCATTCGTTGGTTAATCGACTCTATTTCTTTGGTTCTTCGGAGTACGTTTGGATTGGTGTTTCTAAATTCTTCTTCGTTGAAAGCATCACCAAAACGTTTTTTAGCTTTAGTTATATCTTTATTTATTTTGGCTTCTATTTTAGCAATATGGTCTTCAATCAAAACATCGGCACGGTAGCGTTTTTTTGAGTCTTTATTGTCTATCATAGGATCGTTAAACGCATCTACATGCCCGGAAGCTTTCCAAGTGGTCGGATGCATGAAAATTGCAGCGTCCAATCCAACGATATTTTCGTGTAGTTGAACCATACTCATCCACCAATATTTTTTGATGTTGTTTTTTAGTTCTACACCGTTTTGTGCATAGTCATACGTTGCACTAAGTCCGTCGTATATTTCACTGTTGGGAAATACAAAACCAAATTCTTTTGCGTGAGAAATTACTTTTTTGAAAAGTTCGTCTTTTGTTGCCATTCTTTCTTAAATCTTTTTTGAATAAAGGCACAAAGATAATAGTATAATTGAGAGTATAAAACCTCTAAAAAAATAAAGAGCTTATTTCTCTTTGTTTGTTTTAAAGGCGATTTTAGAAGTAGAGAGATAAAAGAAGAACATATATAAAGCCATTAACAGATGGCTAATATCGTGATAGTTTAACCAATGATGGATGCTGATTTTGTTGTTGTAAACAAACCCCGGAAGGGCTGCGTACAAAATCGTAAATACAATATAAAGATGAGCTTTTGTTCGTGTCTTTATGTAGATGAACAATTGTAAGGGAAGTGTGAAAAGGACTAACGAAACCGTAGAGTTTAATTGTGGGAAAATGAAGTTTTGGGTTGCAATCATTAAGGTTACGAAGGTAATGAATTGTAACAATACAAAAAGTTTTAAGCCTTTTTTCGATTTTTCGGATAGCAGTTGTTCAGCATCTTTTAGGGTGCCTAATTCCACAAGTAAAAACCCAATAGAGCTTAAAATCCACCCAATTGTTTTCCATCCAAAAGACAGATAAGCTTGTAGTCCATGACCTAACCAAGCGGCACTGGTCATACCTACGAAAAAGAACAGAAAGAAATATCTGTAATACGAAAAACTGTTTGATTTTTCTCCTTTATAAAAGGTGAATTGCAAATATGCAAACAAACAAACTAAAGCTGTTAGTTGATCGGTAAGAGTTGTAACCGGCTCTCTCCATTCAAATTCACCCCACAATAAAGTGGGGTTAAGAATAGAATTTTCGTCAATTATAAATTCAATCATGCTACAAAGGTAAAATTTTGTTTGTATATGAAGTGGTTACAATAGCGAACCCTGATTTATATCATTTAAACATTGAATTGAAAAGAGACTATTTCCGTCTTAATCAAGATTAACTTAATGAGCGAGAACCTAAATTCCGATTTCTTTGCACTTACTTCAACTGCGTTAGGGATTGGTATCCCTAACCTGTATAAAAAGAGCACCATAAAATGTTTTTATTTCCTTTATACTTCTTCAAAAAATATTTCCATAGCGGGTGCTATGCAAAGATTTTTTTCATCGTCTAAAGAAACTAAAACTCATTTTCTTACCGCTCTTTTTACACACGTTAGGGATAGAACGGCGTGTTTGAACTCCTTTTGTGTTGTTGCACCTATGCAACACAAAAGAGTGAGTAGTGATAGCCCGACCCTCATTTGCTAAACAAACGTTTCGCGGTAGCGATATGTTTGTTTAGTAAATGAGGGGAACGCCCTAAATAGTACCTTTTACTACGCGTAAATTATGGGTGTATTTATTCAGTTCTCTATTGAATATGCCTTGATGGTCAATTGGGTCTATACGAACTTTGCCTGATGCGTGAATGATTGTGCCGTCTCCCAACAAAATTCCTACATGTGTGATTCTTCCTTCTTCGTTGTCAAAAAAGGCTAAATCTCCGGCTTCTGCTGATGACACAAATGAAACGACCTCGCCCAACTTTGCTTGCTGATACGCATCTCGAGGGAGCTGTATGCCGCACATTTTATAAACAACCTGTGTAAACCCCGAACAATCTATTCCAAATATCGTTTTTCCTCCCCATAAATAAGGGGTATTGAGGAAACTTAAAGCATAATCTACAAGGTTTTTCTTGTTCTGCGTTGCTGTATTTCCTTTGAAGATGTACTCTTTTTTTTCTATTCTTAATTTTCCTTTTGCAAAATGAGGCAATGTTGCTCCTTGTGGTAATATTTGTTGCCCTGAAAAACTTTCAACAACCGATAATCCTGTTCCGGCAACTTGTGTTTTTTCGGAGGTTAGGGCGTCAAACTCATCTATCGATATAGGCTGATATTGTTTACGGCAAATCCATGCTTCGTAATCGTCATACGTTGTTTTTATCCTCACCCACTTTTCTTGAATTTCTAAAACCTCAAAACAGTCGCCAAAAAGCAATTGCGTAACCATTTCGGCTCTATCGTTCGGAGTTTCTCTACACGGAACAACGGTCAAATTGCAAATTCCAACCTCCATAACGATTTATTTTCGCTTGATTACTTTTTTTACGGCTTCTACAATGTTTACCGTATCCAAACCATATTTTGTCATCAATTCATCAGGTGTTCCGCTTTCGCCGAACGAATCATTGACGGCTACAAATTCCATTGGTGTAGGCAACTCCGTTGCTAGTACTCTTGCAATACTTTCACCTAATCCTCCGGCTTTTTGATGTTCTTCGGCAGAGACTACGGCTCTTGTTTTTTTTGCTGATGCAAGCACTGCTTGTTTATCTAAAGGCTTAATCGTATGAATATTAATTACTTCTACGCTTATTCCTTCCTTATCCAGTTCTTTTGCTGCCTCTAAAGCTTTCCAAACCAAATGACCTGTTGCAAAAACGGTTACGTCTTTTCCTTCAATCAAAGGTAAGGCTTTACCGATTTCAAAAGGCATATCTTCGGGTATAAAGATAGGCACTTTGGGTCTTCCGAAACGCAAGTAAACAGGACCTTTATGTTCTGCTATTGCCAGCGTAGCCGCTTTAGTCTGGTTATAATCACAAGGATTTATAACTACCATACCCGGTAGCATTTTCATCATTCCTATATCTTCCAAAGTTTGATGTGTTGCTCCATCTTCTCCCAGAGTAAGCCCTGCATGCGAAGCACAAATTTTTACATTCTTGTCCGAATAAGCGATTGACTGGCGAATTTGGTCGTAAACCCTTGCGGTAGAAAACTCAGCAAATGTACCCGTAAAAGGTATTTTACCTCCGATGGTCATACCTGCGGCAATACACATCATGTTCGCTTCTGCAATACCTATTTGAAAGAAACGTTCAGGATTTTCGTCTTTGAATTGGTTCATTTTCAATGACCCCGTTAAATCTGCACAAAGTGCTACAACATCCTTGTTTTTCCTTCCTAACTCTGCTAGTGCATCTCCAAAACCGGAACGTGTATCTTTTTTGCCTAATACAGGATATTCTTTCATAGCTTTAGTGTTTTTATAACGATAAATTTTCTGTTAAATTTGATGATACTTTTATTTCTTTTTCAATCGTATGAGCCGTACTAAATGAACGACCGGAACGAAAAACCAACTTATACTTTCCGGGCTGAAGATTAAAGGAATAATTTCCCGCTTTTTCGCCTACATTGCAAACCCATGATTGTTTTCCGTTTTTCAATTCAAAAATTGCACAAGGTCCACTCCCTTTACTTAAGTCTAGTCTTCCTGATTTTGGAATGGTTATATCTGTTTGTCTGCTTTGCTCAATTTTCACATCCTCTATCAAGATTCGAGGCAGTGTCAATATTTCTAAATCGTATTTCCCTACAATATATTTATCGGTATGATTGGCTTGCTGAATGTTTAACGTTTTCATTTCTCCCGCTTTGCGAACCACAC
>JALTUD010000171.1 GCA_027047735.1 Flavobacteriales bacterium
TTCCGTAACTCCAAAACCAATAATCAATACTCGAAGCGTTAGTAAGAGAATTATCTTGAAAATTAACACAAACAGGCGAACACCCTTCCGTTTTATCTTCGCTAAATTCAGCCGTAGGTTTAGCCAAAACCGTAACAGGAAGTTCTGTTGTATCTTTACAATTGTGATTAGATGTAACAATTAACTCTACGTTATAAATCCCATTGGTTGTATAAGCGTTGGAAGGATTCGGTAAAGTAGAAGTATTTCCATCATTAAAATCCCATTGCCATCCTATTAGTGAGCCGGAAGAAACAGAAGACATATCCATAAAATAAGTGGGCGGTGTATTTTCACAAACCGTTGTTGTAGTAAAATTAGCAATTGGAATAGGGTAAACTAATGCTGTAAAAGAAGTATCATCAATACAACCGTTATTGGTTGTTGTTATCAGAGTTACATTGTAACTTCCTGCCGAATTATATTTATGTTTTGTATTTTGATTGGACACAAAACTACTGCCATCACCAAAATTCCACACCCAATTGGTAATCGTGCTAGAAGAAGCGACCGTAGAAAGATCAGTAAAAGTTAAAGAATCGTACAGACACTCAGGTGTGATACTGAAGTTAGCAGTTGGTAAAGCATTTTGTATGGTTGTTCTTGAAGTTGTGTCTTTACAACCATTATTGGTCGTAACAATGAGAGTAGGAGAAAAGTTGGTGTCATAACTATAATTGTGATTTGGATTTTGTGTAGTAGAACTCGTTCCATCATCAAAATTCCATTCCCAAGTATCAATGCTTCCGGAAGTAACCGTTGAAGAATCTGTAAAATCAATAGAAGGCAAGCAACCTTGCGTAACACCGAAAGCAGCAATAGGTTTAGGGAATATCGTTGTACTCAAATTCAACGAATCTGAACAATTTTTATCACTTGTTACAACAAGTTTCACATCATAGCTTCCATCAGAAGAATAAAGGTGAGTTGGGGATTGTAACGTAGAATGATTTCCGTCACCAAAATCCCAATTATAGGAGTTATTTACATCAGGTGGATTGATGGTACTATTTTCTGTGAAAACGGAGTTAAAATGAACACAAACATCTTCAACAGAAAAGGATGGTGTTGGTGTAGCATTTACCAAGACTTGTTGTGTTGTTGTATCTTTACAACCGTTGCTGTTTGTGGCAATGAGGCTAACAGTATAAGTACCATTATTTGAGAAAATATATTCGGGGTTTTGTAGAGTAGAAGTGTTATTATTATCTCCAAAATCCCATTCCCATGAATTTGTTGTTCCGACAGGAAGAGGTGCAGAACCTTGAAAGTGAGTAGGTAAACCAGAACAAACGGTATCAAAATCAATAGTAGCAATAAATAATTTTTCAGGAATAACGACTGAGTCAAATATAAATGAAGGTACACATTTAGAATCTTTTATAGTTACCTTATAAGTGCCGGGTGGTAAGTTGGTTCTTACGGAATCTGTATTTCCATCACTCCATAGAAATGTAAAAGGAGCAAGTCCTAAAGTAGGGTGAATTTCTATCGAATTAATAGAGGTGTAACAAGAGTCAATTGTAACAACTTTATTTGCGGAAGCACAGGAAATTCGACCAAAAGGAAGAGGTGTTAAAAATCCGGAACCACAAGCAATAATGTCAGAATTTGTTGCAGAAAAAGCAATGTCGTAAACAGGGGAAGGTGTTGCATGAAATTCTTGTTGAACAAGGTTAAAATCAAATCTATAAACTCCATTTGCACCTCCAATAAATAGATTGTTACAGTCATCAGCTAAAATACCACTTGCTCCTCTGGGTGAACCGGGTATAGTTGCTGAAGCAACTATAGAAAATGTAGTGATGTCCCATTTCTTTATGGTAGAGCCATCGCTGGTATATAAGAAATTACTTCCTAAGGTCATTAAGTTGTATCCATTTCCGTTGGGAGAATTATAAGAGCCTCCAATCTCACTATAACCGTAACCATCTCCTACATTAGCTAGTGTATTGTTAGCATTGTCTGTAAATGTTACAATATTAGGATTAGAATGTTTTAAGTATGATTTTCCCGTTTGATCAACTGTAAGACCTGCAACATCACTCTGTGAACCATTATAAACGGATTTTGCGTTAACTAGTGTTCCCGTACTAACATCAACTTCAGCAATGTTTAGTGTAGGACTTGTTGTTCCTCCTCCGGCTACAATAACTTTTTGCGTAACGCAGTTAATAGCCAA
>JALTUD010000172.1 GCA_027047735.1 Flavobacteriales bacterium
ATAAATGCCATCAGCGTAATCAACCTCAATTTCAAAAGGAGTAGCCGTAGTTTGAGCTAAATGAATGTTGTGTGTCATTGTAAAAATAAACTTATGCGACAAAAGTAAAAGAAATCACTCGATAAACAACTCGCATTAAGCAGGAGAAACAATTGTTTTATTCTTCTTGAAAGTTTTTAAGCTGATACCTATCATAAAAGATAATCCGTTACTGTTTATTTTAAAATCCTCTACATTAATATTGCCGATTTTATCTTGTTTTATTCCGTCAATACTAAAAGACGTAAAACTAACACCTTGAAAGGCATATCCTAACTTGGCATAAACTCCAAAACGATGACCAAAGTATTTATTTAGTCCGAAACTGAAATCATTATAGTGTCCACGGTCGGAAACAATTTTAGCTCTTGTTTCTGTTTGTGTTTGCGGGTCAATTTCTTTCGATGCAATTTCAGCATTCATATGATTTGCGGTAATTCCGAAGTACACGTTTAGTTTAGGACGATTAAGAAAATAGTATTGGATGGATACCCCTAAAGTTTTAAAAGTAAAAAAAGTGGAAGAAGTGGAGGTTATGTCCGAACCTTTTTCATTGAGTAGATTTAATCCTAAAGAAAAATTATGATGCGTGTTGTAATGAAAAGATAGACAACCTTGTTTCAATCCATCGGTTTCATTATTTGAATTTAGTTGTTTTTTAAAATCAATCGAAGAGAAACTTTTTCCTATGTAAAATCCTCCACCGTAAGTAAACTGCCAATTCCCCTTTTCCAACGAAGGTACTTGAGCAACTAAGGAAGGTGTAATAAGGCTGATAAAAACGAGTATTGAAAAAAAGTTTTTCATGTATAAAGTTTTGTTTAAACAAGTTCTTTGACAATCAAATATACACAAATGATTTGTTTTTCATCAGTTAAAGCTTATTAAAAAAAACAAGTTGATAAGAAAAGGAGATGCTTTAGAAACAAAGGTAAGGTATTTGTAATTTTATAATCCTATAAAATAGTTTCTACGCGTCTTTTTAGGATAGTTTTGTGATAACTATATTTTTGACGTAATCAATAGCCGGTAATATTTTAAATGAATATGATAAAAATAATAACCCTTTTAAGTTTGGTTTCTGTATTGTTAACAGGAAGTGAATTTAATAATGAACTAAAAGAAGAAAAACATTTACCTCCGTTTCTCGAACAAAAAGAGCAAGCACAACCGTGGGTAGATAGCGTATTTAATTCTCTTTCGGAGGAAGAACGAATTGCACAATTATTTATGGTTGCGGCTTATTCCAATCGTTCGGAAGAACACGCCAAGTCCATCGATGATTTAATACGAAATTATGGTATTGGAGGTTTGATTTTCTTTCAAGGCGGTCCCGTACGACAAGCTCTCTTAACCAATCGTTACCAAAAAGAATCAAAAGTGCCTTTATTGATTTCCATTGACGGAGAATGGGGATTAGCCATGCGTTTAGACAGTACAATGAAGTTTCCCAAGCAAATGACGTTAGGGGCAATCCAAGATACGAATGAGGCGTTAATCTACACTATGGGGCAACGCATAGCCCGTCAATGCAAACGGTTGGGGATGCAAGTGAATTTAGCACCGGTTGCCGACGTCAATAACAATCCTAAAAACCCGATAATCAGCTATCGTTCTTTTGGAGAGAACAAAGAACTTGTAGCAAGAAAATCATATGCCTATATGAAAGGAATGCAAGATGAAGGCGTAATGGCAAACGCAAAGCACTTCCCCGGACACGGCGACACCGATAGTGATTCTCATAAAACATTGCCCATTATCAATCACACCAAAGAGCGATTAGACACGTTGGAACTTTACCCGTTTAAATACTTAATAAACAAAGGGCTTTCAAGTATGATGGTGGCTCATTTGTATATGCCTAAAATAGATTCTACTCCCAATCGTGCCTCTACTTTATCTCCTGTGGTAGTCGATAAAATACTAAAAAAAGAACTGGGTTTTAAAGGGTTGATTTTTACCGATGCTCTCAATATGAAAGGAGTCAGCAAATATTACGAACCCGGTATTGTTGATGTTAAAGCTCTATTGGCGGGTAATGATGTATTGCTGTTTTCCGAAGATGTGCCTAAAGCGATAGAGGAAATAAAAAAAGCAATACACAATAAATCTATCACACAAAAAGAAATAGACAAACGCTGTAAAAAAATTCTATACGCAAAGTATTGGGCAGGATTATC
>JALTUD010000173.1 GCA_027047735.1 Flavobacteriales bacterium
TTTTTCTTACTTTTATTTCGTCTTCCAAAGTTATGCAATATTTTAGAACCTATTTAATTTGAGTTAAAAAACTATTCTTTTTTCTGCTTTTGAAGGGGGGATGTTTTCTTTGCTCCTTTCCTTCTCGTTTCTTTTTTCGCGTTAGGGATTCGTATCCTTAACACGAGTAAAATAGACGGTATAAAGCGTTTTTATTTTTCTTATCCTTCTTCAAAATTATTTTCCATAGCTGGGGCTATGCTCAATGCAATGAACTTTATGGAGAATTTGAAGAATTTATTTTTTTCAAGACTTAGGCGTAAAATTTTTGTTGTAACGGGTTACCACAAAATTTTACAACGACAGTATTGAGAAAAAGAAAGATTCAAAAATTCTTAAAGTTTGTTGTTTTGAGTATAAGCAAAAGAATTTTTCATCGCCTAAGAAAACTAAACTCCGTTTTCTTGGCACTCACCTGTCCAGCGTTAGGGATTTGTATCCCTAACACGAGTAAAATAGACGGTATAAAGCGTTTTTTGATTCCTTATCCGTCTTCATAAAAATTTTCCATAGCGGATGCTATGCAAAATTTTTATTCATCGTCTAAGAAACCAAAAATTCACTTTCTATCCGCCAATTTCACTCGCGTTAGGGATAGAACGGCGTGTTTGAGCTCTTTTTTGCTTGCTTGCTGTTTGCAAGCAAAAAAAGCGAGTAGTGATAGCCCGACCCCTATTTTCTAAAGAATCGTTGAGCGAAAGCGATATGTTTCTTTAGAAAATAGGGGGAACGCCCAAACATTCCTCTTCTTTTTAATTATTATATAGGAGTTATACCATTTAACTATTAAGATATCTAGTTCTCTTATGCGATAAACTCTGGAGAAATCGTATGCTATTTTATTTTAAACCTTATTTTCTGGGCGTTCCCCCAATCGACAAAACAAACATAACGCTTCCGCTCAACGTTTGTTTTGTCGATTGGGGTCGGGCTATCACTACTCACTCTTTTGTGTTGCATAAGTGCAACAACACAAAAGGAGTTCAGACATGCCGTTCTATCCCTAACGCGGTGAAGATAGATACTCCCAAAAATAGTATACCTGACTACAAAAAAGGCTTGATAGATTAATCTACCAAGCCTTCCTGTTTTCACTTAATCAAACACCTTACCTACTCAAATAAACATAGCCTTTAATCGGCTTAGAACCATCACCTAAATCAACAATATAGAAATATGTTGAAGTCGGCAATTTCTTTCCACCAACAGTTAATCCAAATTTATTTGTTCCGTCCCAATCATTCTTATAAGCATTACTTTCATAAACTTTATTTCCCCATCTATTCAATATAACCAATTTAACTTGGTCATATTTTTCTAACCCCTCAATAACAAATAAATCATTTACTCCATCCCCGTTCGGTGAGAAACCTTCAGGTATTGAAATCTGACAAGGAGTTTCTGCCGTAACTTCCAATGTAATACTTGCATCATTAAACGAACAAGGGTCATTTGGATTTGTTTCATCATTTGCTTCTGTTCCATCTATCACACCATCTCCATCCGTATCCGCATCAAACGGATCTGTTATAGCTCCATTAGGATTAGCTGAGGTAAGAGGATTATCAATACCCGAAGTTTCTTCTCCATTTGTCAATCCATCATTATCACAGTCATTATCATTCCAATCTTGGTTTGGTGTAACATCTTGATTGGCTAAAATCAAATCACAAGGATCATTTGGATTTGTTCCGTCAACAGATTCTACTCCATCCGTAACACCATCACCATCCGTATCCGGATTTAATGGATCTGTTATATTACCATTTGGATTATCCGTTGTATTAGGGTCATCAACTCCCGAAGTTTCTTCCCCATTCGTCAATCCATCATTATCACAATCATTATTCAACCATGTCGTATCAGGAGTTACATCCTGGTTCGCAACAATCAAATCACAAGGATTATTCACATCCGTACTATCCGTTATCTCTTGACCATTTGAAACACCATCTCCATCACAATCTGAAGTTAACCAATCTCCTCCTTGTGGTAAAGTAATACTTCCTACTAAATATTCACAAGGATCATTAGGATTTGTATTGTCTGTGCCTTCTGTTCCATCTGTAACACCATCACCATCCGTATCCGGATTTAATGGATCTGTTATATTACCATTTGGATTATCCGGTGTCGTTCCATTATCGATTCCTGAAACCTCTTCCTCGTTAGTCAA
>JALTUD010000174.1 GCA_027047735.1 Flavobacteriales bacterium
AAAAGAATTTTGAAGAAGGATAAGGAATCAAAAAAAACGCTTTATTAGGCTCGTTTCAATGGTATCAATACAAGTTTGAGAAACAAAAAAAAGCCCACTGAATCTCAGTGGGCTTTTTTTAGTCAAACTAAACTAAAAACAAGGATTATTTCTTTTTAGTTTCAGTTTTTTTTGTTTCTTTTTTAGTAACGTCAGCGACTTTGTTTTCAATGTCTTTTTTTGCTGACTTCGCTTTGTTTGTCAAATCCTCGGTTGTAGATTTTACTTTATTGGTAATATCTTCTTGAGCTGATTTAGCTTTGTTAGTAAGGTCTTCTTTTACCGATTTAGCTTTTTCGGTTAAGTCGTTTTTAGTATCGTTAATTTTAGAAGTTAATTCTTCTTTAGATTTGTTAATTTTTTCTTCAATCTCTTTAAGGAATGGGAATTTTTCTTCCAATTTTGCTTTGTTTTGCTCCAATTTAGTTTCAAAATCCTCCTTTGTTGAATCAATTGTTTTGAAGAAATCTCCTACTAAGTTTTTTCCTTCTTTATCTGCTTTTTTTCCTGCTTCTACAAGTGCTTCAAATTTTTCTTTTAGTTTTTCGTTAGTTTCTGCTGTTAAACCAAGTCCTGCGTAAGCTAATGTTTTAATTAAATCCATAATGTTTATTTTTTGGTGTTTTGTGTTTGACCTTTTCTTGTCAATTATTGAACCAAAAACTTATTTGTTTAAGATTGGTATATGTATGTTGAGTTATAAAGTACTGAAAATCAGTTATTTGTTTGTTTATTTTGTTGTTTTTTAGGGTGAACTATGTTTTTGGTTGGTGTTCAGTAGTTTGTCTTTTTTGTCAGTGTTTTGTTGAACTACTTTGTTATTTGTGGTTAACTTGTCTGTTTTTAGATGGTTGATTTTATTCATCTACATAAGAATACTAAATTCCATTTTCTTTGCACTTATCTCAACTGCGTTAGGGAACGTATCCCTAACGCGGATATAATGAGAGCCATAAAGTGTTTTTATTTCCTTTATACTTCTTCAAAATTATTTTCCATAGCCGGGGCTATGCAAAAGAATTTTTCATCGTCTAAAGAAACTAAAACTCACTTTCTCAGTTCTCATTCCACCCGCGTTAGGGATAGAAACGGCATCCTTTTGGGTTGTTGCATATATGCAACCCAAAAGATATAGTGGATAGCCCGACCTTTACGGCGTTTAATAGTTGTGTAGTGTGAACGAAACAAGTATTTAATGCCGTAAAGGGAACGCCCTAATAATTATTGCACAAAGAGATGTCTTTCTAAAATATACTTATCTTCGCAAGTTCAAGAATGTTACTGTAGCGTGATAAAAAAACTTTTTCAATCGGATTTTATTAAAAATTCCTCGGTTCTTATCGTTGGGACGGTCTTGGCTCAATTGATTCCGATAGCGATTCAGCCGGTGATTCGCCGTATTTATACCGATACGGAAACCGGACGATTTGATGTTTATTTGAGTATTGTTTCTATTTTGGCTTCGTTTGTTCACTTGAATTACGCAAGGGCGGTGGTTATTCCCAAGGAGGAAAAATCGGCGGTTAATTTATTGAGTGGAGCGGTGTTGAGTAGTTTTATTTTCGCAGTTGTTTTCTTTATTGTTTTTATGTTGGCAGGAGAGGAGTTTTTGGAGTTGTTTAATTTGCCGATGGATATTTTGCCGTGGTTAAATTTTGTGCCTTTAAGTGTCTTTTTTATTGGAAGTTATACCTCTATGGGGTTTTGGTTGACGCGAAAAAAGCGGTTTAAGGCGGTGGCTTACAACAAATTTTTACGACGTAGTACGGAAGGAGTAGTGCAGATTTCCTCGAAATCAATCTCGGGAAACGGGTTGATTATTGGAAGTATAATCGGTGATTTATTTAATTTTATTGCTCATGTTTTTCAGGTCAAGAAATCAGGGTTTTTGATGGAGGATATAGAGCTAAAGGAGATAAAAAAAGAGTTTATACGATACAAGGATTTTCCGCTTTATAGTATGTTACCTACTTTGTTGAATACGCTTAGTGCCAATTTACCTATTATAATTATCGGTGGTTTTTACACCGAACAAATCGTTGGGCAATTTGGATTGAGTAGGATGGTTTTAGCCATACCTTTGGCTTTGGTTTCGGTAGCAATATCACAAGTGTTGTTGCAGAAAACAGCCGAAAAGGCACATAAGAAAGAGTCAATTTTTCCGCTTGTGAAGAGTTTGTTTTTTGTTCTTGCCGGATTGTCGCTTTTGGGAACTGTTGTTATTTACTTTTTTAGTGATACTATTTTCACAATAGCTTTTGGCAAGGAGTGGTTGTTGGCAAGTGAAATGTCGCGGATTCTTATTTTTTCGTTTGCTGTTAGTTTCGTAGTATCTCCATTTTCCGTATTATTGATTAGTTTAGAAAGAATTAAGTTAAATAGTTTCTGGCAAATTTTACACTTTTTATTGATTTTGGCTCTATATCGGTTGGGTGATATAGGAATACAACAGTTTATATATGTTTTTATGTTTATAAATTTAATCTCTTATGCTATTTATGGAGGAATTATTTATCGTGTGTTAATTTCGTATGAAAAGGGAGTTAAGAAAGAGGAGGAGGCTAAGGTTTAGTGTTTCTTTTTGAGAAAGGAAATATGCTTCATCTTTTTAAGTGTTTGTTTAATACCACTTAAACATTGAAATGAGCCTAATAAAACGATTTATTTTCCTTATACTTCTTCATTAAATATTTCCATAGCTACGGCTATGCAATGATTTTATTCATCGTCTAAGAAAACTAAAACTCTCTTTCTTTCGGCTCGTTTCAAAATTAAAATGGTATAAGAAGGTTAGGGAGAATGGTATTACCGATATCTTGTTTTGAGTTTGATGGTTAAAAACAATTTTGTAAATACGATGTAAGTCATTAGAATAATTATCTTTGTCGCGTTTTGCAAGAAAATATCATACATAGAATCAAAAATATAATTACTCGATATACATTGTACGACTTGTATATTGTATTGTTCTTTTTTTTGTGTTATGGAGTTTGGGTAACATCAGGAACAACGTATTTACCATATTTAGGTGTGTTTTTTATCGGGATGACAAGTACTTATTTTGCAGGGTTAAAATTATTTTCTGGTAAAAAACTATCTTTAGGATTAAAAAACGGTATAAGAGGTGTGAAAAAACTTATTTCGCCCGATGTTCTAATTTTTTTAAGTGTTCTAATTCCGATTGCTCATTTATTTTATTTAGGTTATATTCCTACATTCAAGGCGATGAGTCTGCTTGAAAGTAATGAGGTTTGTTTAGTACGTGCAAATATAAGTACGGATAGTGGTATGCTTTTTAATTATTTAAGTAGCTTCACTATTCATGCGATACTACCTTTTACATTATTGTACCTGTATTTGACTGGGCGAAAGAAGGAATTGTTTTTTGTTACGTTAGTTGCCGTGTTTTACGCTTTTTCTCTTATGCATAAAAGTTATATTCTTACCGTATTTTTACCGGTATTAACTTACGCTTTTTTTGCAAAAAGATACAAGTTGTTGTTGGTTTATATAATGGTTGTATTTGGGACAATTGTGTCCTTGACTTATGTAGCAAATCCGGAGTTAAATCCGATACATGAAGAAGAAATAGCATTAAAACATAAGGAAGAGAAAGTAAAAACATCTAGTAATTCTTTTATTAGAATTCTACAAGGGTTAGAACGAAGGGTGATGATAATCCCCGGAAAAGTTGTGGTTATATGGTTCGAAAACATACCCGATAAATTGCCTTACACCGGTGTTAATGGATATAAGTTTGTAACACGTTTTACAGGTGAAAAACACGTTGATTACGGAAAGGCATTATATCCGATTGTCTATCCGGAAAAAGCACAATTAAAAGGTACGATTAATGCCGCTAATTTCATGTATGAATATTCTTATTTTGGTTTGAAGGGGTTATTGTTTTCTGGGTTTGTTTTAGGCTTGATTTTATCCTTTGTAGAAAGTTTGTTTGGTTCGGATTTCGAGTTGAAGATAGCTTTAAATTTTTATTCCATTTTAATATTAAGTTCCAGTTCACTTACAACACTTTTATTTTCCGGAGGGTGGGGATTAATGATATTGTTATATTTACTGTTTCTTAAAGGAAATACTAAAAACATCCTTGAAAAACAATAATTTAAGACAACTTAAATGAATAAGCGAAAAAAGGTAGTTAGCTTTGTTTTTAATGATTTTACTAATGATAGTAGAGTGTTGAAAGAAGCGATTAGTTTGCAAAATAATGGTTTTGATGTGGAAGTTGTCGGGCATCTGGATGTAGGTTTGTCTAAAGACGAAATTATTCAAGGAATTAAAGTTAAACGAGTAAGTTTCTTAAATCGTAAAATTGCTACCACGTTAAATAAAGTTTTTGCTTATCTTAAATATGTTTGGCAATCAGCTAAAATAGGAAGAAAGTCAGACATTTTACATTGTAATGATTTAAATACTTTACCAATTGCTTTTTTGGTGAAAACATTTTTTAATCGTAAGGTTAAGGTCGTCTATGACGCTCATGAATACGAAACGCAGGTAAACGGACATTCGGAGCGTATGAAGAAATTAACTGCTATCTTTGAGCGTTGGTTGATTCGCTATGCGGACAAAACCATAACGGTAAGCCAGTCCATAGCCGAAGAATATAAGAAACTATATCCGGAAATCGAAATGCCTGCTTTAGTTTTAAATTGCCCCCCTTTACGTTCCGAAACTAAGAAAAAAAATATTTTCAGGAAAAGATTCAATATCCCTAAAGAAGCAACCATCTTTCTCTATCAAGGTAGCTTGAGTAAAGGACGAGGGCTTGAGATTATAGTCGAGGCATTCCGGCAAAGTCAAGATAAAAACAATGTGTTAGTTATAATGGGGTATGGAAACCTTGAAGACTATGCACGAGAACTATCCGGTAAAGAAGAGAATATTTTCTTTCATGAAGCGGTTTCCCCAAAAGTGTTGTTAGATTATACTTCATCAGCAGACCTCGGTATATCTACCATAGAAAACACCTGTCTTAGTTATTATTATTGTCTTCCTAATAAAATGTTTGAATACATGATGGCGGGAATCCCATTGATTGTTTCAAACTTACCGGAAATGAAAAGAGTAGTAGAAAAATATAACATTGGAGTTGTAGCTGAAGAAAACACACAAAACGGAATATTGAAGGCAGTGCAAAAAGCGAGTCAACTTGATTTAAATCAAATGAAAGACAATTTACAAAAAGCAAGGCAAGAATTTAATTGGGAAAACCAAGAAAAAGAATTGTTAAAAATATATCATTCTTTATGAATTTGTTGTAAAGTTAACTTGAGTAAGTAATAATCTAATATCATTTGAAATTTGAAAAGAGCCGAAAGAAAGTGAGTTTTAGTTTTCTTATACTTTTTCATGAAATCTTTGCATAGCCGTAGCTATGGAAATATTTTAAAGATGATAAGGAAGATAAAAATGTTTTACAAGGTGCTTTTCAACATTTAAATAGTATAATTCAAGAATGAACCAAGTTGAGATGTATGATGTCAATTTATTATGTCATTAACTTCGAAAGTGATTTCGTTATGAAAAGTCAAAAATATTCATTAGTATTGATCTAGCACAGTTTTGAAAATGCACAAACGTTGTTATAGCTACGGTGAGTATTATAAAAAGAACATAGTCAATAATGATGCAGGTTTCGGTTTTGTGATAGAATATTTTACTTAGGGATTAAAAATATGAGGTAAGCTAATTATCAAAAATTAAGAACATTGGTTAATAGAGAGCGTGCTAATTAAATGAATCAAAAGACAAAAATATCCTGTTTTAGCAAAAAAAAGCTCAAAAATTATTAGAATTGAAAAAAAATTAAGAAATTAGTATCCCCAAACAATTTAACAAGTCAGTATATTTGACTTAGCAGAAACAAGGAGTAGAAATACTAAAATAAAAAGGGAATGGAAAATTTACATATAGAGGCGACAGAAACTACCCCAAAAATAGATTTTAACAAAGATACCGGAGAATTCATACTGGAAGGTAAATCAGTACCGGGTAACGCCGACAGCTTTTATCGTGAAGCTTTGGAATGGTTGGATGAATACTTGAAGAAACCCAAAGAGAAAACCCTAATTACGTTAAAATTAGATTATTTTAATATTGCTTCTTCAAAAAAAATATTGCACGTGCTGTACAAATTAAATGATTTAATTGAGAAAGGGTACAGTGTTGAGTCGGATTGGTACTATCATGAAGACGAAGATGATATGTTAGAAGTGGGGCAAGATTTTGCCTTCATGGTAAAGATACCGTTCACTTTTATAGAATACAACCCATTTGAAGAGGTGTAATACAATGAGTTTAATCGTTTTTTCACCGCCCTCACAAATCGAAAACGAAATAGAGAGTGTAAAAAACATCCTAAAACTTAATATATATGCCTATCATATAAGGAAACCTAATTTCACCCACGAAGAATACATTCATTATATAGAAAGTATTCCCAAAAGTTACCACAATAAACTAGTATTGCATGATTTTCATGAATTAACACACCGATTTAATATAAAAGGAATCCATATCACACGTAAATACTTAAATTCAAATAAAAGCAACCCTAAACTTTCAACCCAACATACAAAATCCAAAAGCTGTCATAATCTAGAAGAGTTAACACAAATCGAAAACTATGATTATGTATTTTTAAGTCCGCTATTCGATAGCATTTCCAAACCGAGGTACAAAAAAAAAGCATTTCCAGAGCAACAGATAACAGAATTTGTCGAAAAAGCACCAAAGCCCGTTTTTGGTCTAGGTGGAATTTCCATACATACAATAAAAGAAGCCAAAAAAATAGGGGTTACCCATTACGCTGTATTAGGAAGTGTTTGGCAGAGCGAAAATCCGGAACAAAAAGTCAAAGAGTTATTAAAAGAAATAGATAATTAGGGCGTTCCCCTCATTTACAAAAGCAACATTTCGCTCAGGCGAAACGATGCTTTAGTAAATGAGGGTCGGGCTATCACTACTCACTCTTTTGGTTTGCATACCAATTAAATATATAGATTAGTCATAGGAAATTAATTTAAGTGAGTTTAATCGATGAAGAAAATTATTGCATAGTACTAACTATGGAATAATTTTATGAAGAAGAGTAAGCTCACTTAAATTAATTTAGTAGATATATATCTATATACTTAATTGGTAACAATGCAACAAACCAAAAGGAGTTCAAACACGCCGTTCTATCCCTAACGCGAGTGAAATTGGCGGAGAGAAAGTGAATTTTTGGTTTCTTAGACGATGAAAAAAAATTTTGCATAGCACCAGTATGGAAATATTTTTTGAAGAAGGATAAGGAATCAAAAAACGCTTTCTACCGTCTATTTTTCTCGTGTTAGG
>JALTUD010000175.1 GCA_027047735.1 Flavobacteriales bacterium
CCAAAAGGAGAGAGGGCAAAAGGATGCCGTTCCTATCCCTAACGCGAGTGAAATCGGCGGATAGAAAGTGAATTTTTGGTTTCTTAGTCGATGAAAAATTATTTTGCATAGCCCCAGCTATGGAAAAGAATTTTGAAGAAGTTATTTACAGTTTGTGTATAAAAGTGAAATTAGATTATTTTCTTTTCAATCTAGGCATTTTTAAGAAGCATAGCCGTAGCTATGGTTCGCAAAAATAACGACGAGTGAAATGAAAAGAACTAATTTTTAACTTATAGACAAATTGTAATTAACTTCTAACAAGGATAAGGAATCAAAAAACACTTTATATCGTCTATTTTGCTCGTGTTAGGGATACGAATCCCTAACGCGGAATGAAATAAGTACAAATAATATTATTTCAATGTTTAAATGGTATCAGTTGTCAAGTTCTTGAAAAAAACACGAATATTCTTTTCAAACAATACAAGCGTTTCTTCTAATGATTTTTCGCACATTCCTCCTGCTGCATTTTTATGTCCTCCACCGCTAAAGTATTGGGCAGAAAATTCATTTACGGGAATATCGCCTTTGGAACGAAAAGACATCTTCACTCTATCTTTGTCCTCTCGTATAAAAGCAGCCATCTTAACTCCTTCCACAGAAAGGGCATAGTTAACCAAACCTTCCGTATCTCCTTTTTTTACATCAAACTTTTCGGCTTCTTCCAAGGATAAGTCTATCAGAGCTACCGGTACATCTTCCAAAACTCTTAGTTTTTCATTTAAGGCATAGCCCAATAAATGTAATCTGTTCAATGTATTGACATCAAAAAGATTTTCGTGTATTCTTGAATGGTTTAATCCGCGTTGAATTAAATCGGCGGCTATCAAGTGTGTTTTTGGAGTTACTGATGGAAATCGAAACGAACCACTGTCGGTAACAATCCCGCAGTATATTCCCTCGCCAATTGTTTCATCTATAAGGTTTAAGTCTCCGGCGTTTTCTATGAACTCATAGACCAACTGTGCCGTTGAACAAGAGTTGGTATCAGAAATGGTATAATCACAAAAATCAGAAGGATGAAGATGATGGTCTATCATTATTTTGAAAGCTTTGGAGTTGATAACAGCTTCTTGCATATCTCCGACTCTACCCGGCTCATTGTAGTCCAAACAAAAAAGTAATTCTGCTTCTTTTATAAGAGTTTCCACCTCTTCCGGCTTACTTTCAAAAGTTATAATTTCCGGTGAACCGGTAAGCCAGTTTAAAAAGTTAGGGTAGGAGTCAGGTACAACTACAGTTACTTGATGTCCTTTCTTTTTTAAGTAGTGGAATAAGGCAAGTGATGAACCAACAGCATCTCCGTCCGGCGAACGGTGACTGGTGATTACAATGTTGAATTGTTTTTCGTTTAGCTTAGTATAAATGTTCATTGTTGAGTATAAAAAAAGCTCTATTCCTATCGAACAGAGCTTTAAATTAAGTTAGTAAATAGATTAACGTATAAAACCTGTTCTGGCTGATTGTTTATGTTCGATTAATAAACCTACACAGGCCATTGCTTCCGCATCTAATCCGTTGGAAGTTTCGCCATCCAACATAGGAATATATACCTTAATAATTAATTTTCTTGTTTTGTCCGAACTGAATTGAAACTCCGGGTCATTTTCATATTTAGAATTATCATAACGAACAACTTCAACTTTATCGTACACCCTTTTCTTTACGATTTTTTCAACTTGTTTCTTCGTTGTTGTATTCGATTCTTCATCGTATTCTTCTATTGTTTCAAGTGTCTTAATTTCCTCCCAATGCGGTTTGGTTACTTTTTCCACTACTTTAAATTGAATGTTGCCATCTAAGGCATCTTCACCTGAACAAACTACAATTCTGTAGTCCATATTTTTGTAAACTACAATACTTACTTCAGCGGTGTCTCCTTGAGCAAAAGCCCCGAATACCGATTGACCGTTGTAAACAAAACCGGATTTTTTAGGTGATGGTGAACAATAGCGTTGAATACCCCTACATTCCTCTTGAGCTTGAGGTAAAAATGGGATAGCAACTGCAAACGTAAATAATATTTGTTTTATTCTTTTTTTCATTTTGTAAACTTTTATAGGGTTCCTTCAATAACTTGATTTCGTAATTCTGCTATTGCTGATTTTATTTTATCAAAATCTTCTTGCGTAACAATTACCTTTGTGCCTCCGGAAAA
>JALTUD010000176.1 GCA_027047735.1 Flavobacteriales bacterium
CAAAGAAAGTTGTACCCGAAAAAATTCGATTAAATTTACGAAAGCTGAATTGGAAGCGAATGTATTATCAGGAAATTTTGATGGGAAAAACAGGTGGCGAAGTCTATTGTCCGATAGCACAAAAAAAGTTTAAAACCTTCCCAAATGGAATAACCATAACCAATGGAGCAAGATGCCGACATCGATTGTTTTGGTTGTATTTAGAACGAGAAACCGATATACTAAAAGGAAATTATAAAGTCTTGCACAGTGCACCGCAATACGGAATTTGGCAAAGACTAAAAACCTATAAGAATATTGATTATGTTCCTGCCGACAAGTTCATGGACGGATATGATTATTATGAGGGAGTTGAAAATATAGATTTGTTAGATATTGCCTACAACGACAATCACTTTGACTACGTAATTTGCAATCGAGTATTGGAGCACATAGAAGACGATATTACCGCAATGAAAGAAATGTTTCGCGTGCTAAAGCCCGGCGGAACCGCTTTACTATCCGTACCAATCGACTTTAAATTGGAGAAAACACACGAGAGTTACACCTCACGTGAAGATAGAATTAAATATTACGGACAATGGGATCACGTAAGAATGTATGCCGGAGATATAAAAGAACGTTTGGAATCCGTTGGTTTTGAAGTAGAAATGAATCGCTATTCAGATAATTTTTCAGAAGAAGAAATGAAGAAATACGGTCTTTGTGTTGATACGATTATCGTTGCTAAAAAGAAATAATAACAGGTTGTTTAGCTTTGAAATATGGAATCCGTAGATAATTCGGTGTAATTCAAATTCAAATGTTTAAAACTTAAACAGATTAAAGAACGAATAATTGTTGAACTTCGTAAAAAAAAACTATTTTTGCGAACTGAAAATTACAAACGAATAAACAATGTCAGAACAAGAAATAGAATTTGAAGAAGTAGAAGTTGCCGATGCAGAAGGTAATATCTTTGAACAAGGAGAAGAATTTTTAAAAGGACCGGGTAAATTTGTGTTGATAGGAATCGTTGGTGTTGCTGTTCTTTTAGGAGGTTATTTTGCCTATAACAAATTGGTCGTAGAGCCTAAAAACGAAAAGTCGGTTGAGGCTTTATATATGGCTGAACATCAATTGTTGGATAAAGAAGATTATGCTACTGCAATAAATGGAGATGTAGCAACGGGCAAAGGGCTTGAAAAGTTAGCTAAGTCCGGCTATGCAGGTGGAGAAATTGCAAAATACGATTTAGGTGTTGCCTACTTGAATAACGGACAATACAAAGAAGCTATCAAAGCCCTGAAGGATGTTGATTTTGATGATGATATGTTGGGAACAGAAGCTTTGGGAATGATTGGAGATGCTTATATGGAGTTGGGAGATGTATCCAATGCTTTAACTTACTACACAAAGGCTTACAAAAACAGAGATAATATCCTTACAACACCGTTGTATATGATGAAAGCAGGCTTATGTTTGGAAATCAGTAAAAAGTATGAAAAAGCCGCTGACGTTTACGAAAAGCTAATTGCCGATTATCCTTTTTCTAAACAAAAAGACGATGCAGAAAAATATTTAGCAATTGTAAAGGCCGGTAAATCTTTTGAAGAAGTAGGAAAATAATTGCGGATTTAAGGATTAACTTGATACATAAAAGACAATGGCTACAGCTATTAAAAATTTATCTCATTACGATATAAATTCAATCCCGAATGCAGAGAACATGAAATTCGGGATTGTTGTTTCCGAATGGAATGAAAACATAACCAACGGCTTGTTGGAAGGAGCTTTAACAGCACTAAAAGAAAACAAGGTCAAAGAAGAAAATATTTTAGTCCAATACGTGCCGGGAGCATTTGAGTTGCCCTTGGGAGCTCAACATTTATTGGAATTTACCGATGTAGATGGTGTTATCTGTTTAGGAAGTGTTATACAAGGCGAAACCAAGCATTTTGATTTTGTTTGCCAAGGAACAACACAAGGAATAATGGACGTCGGACTAAAGTATAATAAGACGGTTATCTTCGGTTTGTTAACCGATAACACGATGCAACAAGCGATTGACCGTTCCGGAGGAAAGCACGGAAACAAAGGTGTTGATTGTGCTTTGGCTTGTATCAAGATGATTGATGCTAAAAATCAATTATCAAAAAAATAAAGAGGTTTAGATCAAACATCTGACAAAATAAAAGTAAAAATTACTCTAAGCGATG
>JALTUD010000177.1 GCA_027047735.1 Flavobacteriales bacterium
AAGTGCAAGAAATTGGAATTTGTAGTTCTCAGACGATGAATAAAAATTTTGCATAACACTCGGCTATGGAAAATAATTTTCAAAGAAGGAGGAGAAAAAAAACATTTTAATTTTCTCATTGTTCCGGCATCAAGGATACGCTCCCTAACGCAAACAAATAATAAAAAAAGAATCTAAAAAATTCATTTGAACAAAAATAGGGTTTTATTCCCAAACAAAGATGTCTAAAATAAACGTTTTACATATTCCCTCATGGTTTCCGAATAACGACGATAACCAATTAGGTATTTTTGTTCAAAAACAAATAGAATTATTAGACGACGACAAATACAAACACATTGTCCTCTATCTACAAGGAAGAAAAGAAAGCAAAGTAATGGAAACAACCGTTTCAGAAATAAACAACTTTACGCTCATACACGTTACCTATCCATCGGGAAAAAACATTTTTTCGCGAACCAGAAACTTCCTGAACAGTGTAACCACCGGACTACAAAAACTATTGGATTTAAACCAATCGATTGACCTTATTCACTGCCATGTTGCTTCAAAAAATCTATGGATAGCCAAGAAATTCTTCCCCGACACGCCTTGTGTACTTTCTGAACATTGGTCAGGTTTCCTCAACGGAAATTTTGAAAAACAACACAAGTGGAAACAACGCATCACACTCAAAAGAATGAATCGATGCAATGCTATCATTGCCGTAAGTCCTTTATTAGCTGAGCAACTTAAAGAAATAGGCGTAACCGCCCCCATAGAAATTGTCGGAAATGTGATTGACGTAACGCAACAAAAAAGGACGCTCAACCTTCCTATACGAAATTTTTTGGTGGTTGCCGATTTAGATGATTCAATCAAAAACATTACGGGAATTTTAGAGGCGTTTTCCATTGTGCAAAAAGAAATACCCGATAGTACGCTTACCATTATAGGCGATGGAACAGATGCCGAAAAACTCAAAAAAACAGCACAAAAACTGAAGGTAAAAGCTTCTTTTTTGGGACGTTTATCCAACAATGAAGTTTTACAAACCTACCATCAATATGACGCTTTGATTGTAAACAGCAACTATGAAACCTACTCTATGGTAACGGCTGAAGCTTTACTGAGCGGTATTCCGGTTCTATCCAGTAATTGTGGTGGAGCGGAACAATTTATCACACCCGAAAACGGAATTATTGTCCCTAAAAATAACCCACAAGCCTTGGCTAAAGCCCTACTGCAAATCTCTGAAAACAAAACATATTCGCCCCAAAAAATTATCTCATCAGTCGCTCATCGCTTTGAGAAAAGTGAATTACAACGGAAATTAGAAACAATTTATCAAAAATTAATCAAATCAAATTCATAATGAAAACACTTATTACCTTTTTATGGATAGGGTTATTAACTCTATCGGTAACAGCACAAGAAGAACAAAACGAAACAAAAAAGAAATTCTCTTTCTATTGGGGATACAATTGGTCGGCTTATACACAAAGTACATTGTCCATTCGCGGGGAAGACTACAACTACACACTCCACAACATTACGGCGAGAGACAGACCTTCACCTTTTGCAGCTAACATTTACTTTAATCCTACAAAATTAAGTATCCCACAATTCAATACGCGAATCGGGTATCAATGGAAGAAAAATTGGGCACTTTCATTCGGTTACGACCACATGAAGTACGTTATGGATAACGGACAGAAAGTTCCTATTACGGGACGCGTTTCAAGAGACAATCAATACAAAGGAAATTATACGGCGGGTGATTCCATCGTTGTAAGTAAAGATTTTCTACAGTTTGAACATACCGACGGACTAAATTATTTCACTTTTGAAATAGACAACGTAAACCAAATTATGAACATTAAAAACGGACTTTTAACGCTGGAAGTGCGTAACGGTTTAGGTGTTGGGTTTCTTATTCCCCGAACAGATGTAAAGATTTTTGGTGTCAGAGGACCTAACATTTTCAACTTTGCCGGATACGGAACATCGCTAAAAACCGCTTTTAGATTACAGTTTAAAAAATATTTCTTTTTGCAAGCTACCGGAAAAGCTGGATATATCAATATGCCGCATATTTCAACCACAAGAAAGAAAACAGACCGTGCCAGTCAACAATTTGGTTTTGTGGAAGGTTTTTGGGCAGTTGGTACGAATTTCTTCTTTTAGAACTGTTAGCCTTGTTTAAAACCTAATAAAA
>JALTUD010000178.1 GCA_027047735.1 Flavobacteriales bacterium
GTGCTATCAAAGGAGATACGACTATTGCCGTTCCTTCACTCATTAATGCGGGTAACTGATAACATAGTGATTTTCCTCCTCCGGTGGGCATGATAACAAAGGTATGTTTACCTTCCAGAACGCCCTTGATTATCGCTTCCTGTTCTCCTTTAAAACTATCGAAACCAAAATATTTTTGTAAGCCCTCTTTTAATGTTAAATCCACTGTTTCCATTTTATGTTTTGTTTAGAGTTGATTATAAGGTTTTTACACCTTTATTTCAACTCTATTTTTTACTGTTTTACTTCCCTTGCTATCCGTTTGAACGAATGAACACACTAAATATAAGTATAATTTTGTATTCTTTTCTTTTTTTAACACTAGATTAATAAAAAAATGACAATTTCTTGCAGAATTTTAGGAGCTTGGTTAAAAATCTTATAGAAAAACAACTTTTCTTTTTTTTTTTCGTTTGCTTTGTACGGAGTAGGAGTGTTCTTTTAATTGTTGGGCTTTTTCTGCTCTGCGTTAGATTGTCTAAAACCTAATTCACAATAAAAAAACTCTATTAATCATGAGTGTTTTATGGTTACCATTTCTTTATTAATTGAGTTTTTTAGACAGGTTAGCGTTAGGGATTGGTATCCCTAACACGAAATGAAAGTAAGCACATAAACCGGTTTTGTCGCTCTCATACTTCTTCATATTTTATTTCCATAGCTGGAGCTATGCAAAGAAAATATTCATCGTATGAGAACTACAAACTCCACTTTCTTGCACTTATTTCATTCCGCGTTAGGGATAGAACGGCGTGTTTGAGCTCCTTTTTGCCCTCCTCCTTTTGAGGGCAAAAAGAGCGAGTAGTGATAGCCCGTCCCCAATTTACAAAACAATCGTTTCGCGTTAGCGATATGTTTGTTTTGTAAATTGGGGGAACGCCCAAATAATAATGAAGACGTGATAAAAACTATATATAATAAAGGTATAATATCGGGAACAAAATGGATGGTTTTGTTTCTTTTTGCTTTTGTAGCTCAGTTTGCTTCGGCTAATCATTTGGTTGGGGGTGAATTGACTTGGGCTTGCTTGGGGAATGGGCAATATATTTTTCAAGTGAAGGTTTATCAGGATTGTAATCAGATGCAACCTCCGCCTACGACAATGCAGATTAAGGTGTGGAATAATCCTAATCTTTCGGTTATTCCTTTAACTATTGTGGGGAGCAATGATTTTTCTTTTGCGTGTAATGAGGTTACGGGTAGCGACCCGCAATTTACTTGTGCGTCGCCGGGAATCGGGAGTGTTACGGAATATATTTTGCAAAGTGCTCCGCTTACGCTTTCGGGAGTTCCGCCTGCTGACGGTTGGCACTTTACTTGGGATGCTTTTTTTAGAACGAGCGTCGCTCAAAACCTAGTGAATGCTCAAAACGCGGGATTGACGTTATATGCTTCTATGTATAGCTATAATGGTCAAGATGCCGGAAACTGCTTTGACAGTTCTCCGCGATTCATTAAACCTCCTTTGAATGTAGTATGCAGTGGGACAGATATTCATTACAACGTTGGTGCTTTTGATGATGATTTGGATTCGATTGCTTATCATTTTTCTAACCCGCTTAATAATGATTTCGGTACGACTTTTAATCCTCCGGTTTCTCCTTCGGAGGTACTTTGGGCTTCGGGGTACAGTACGAATAGTCAATTGCCCGGCACATCACAAAACGCTTCTAATTCTCCTGCTTCCCTTAATGTTAATAACGGAATGCTCTCGTTTAAATCTTTTACTTTAGGAAATTTTAGTACGGTTGTGGAAGTGGAATCGTGGAGGTGTGGTCAATTGATTGCTGTTGTACATAGAGAAATGTTAGTTAATATTGTGAATTGCAACTCGGTAAATTCTCCTCCTTCGCTTTCTATCAATGGTATTACAAACAATAGTGTTACCGTAAATGCGGGGGCTACCGTTACTTTTGATATTATCGCTCAAGATAATGATTTGTTGGCTGACGGCAGTAACCAAAGTGTTACCATCGATGTTTATGGAGGAGAAACGGGAGCAGGGTTAACCGATGCTAATAATGGTTGTCCGTATCCTCCTTGTGCTATTTGCAATACAGGAGCTCCTGTTTCGGGAACACAAACAGTTACCAGTGTTTTTTCGTGGGAAACAAGCTGTGATTTGTTTACGGAAGATTGCTACCGCCCACAAAAAA
>JALTUD010000179.1 GCA_027047735.1 Flavobacteriales bacterium
TTAACAGCGACACGTACCATATTTAAACCATTGCAATAATACAGTTATTAGAACTAACACTTTAAAATTAAATTATGTATCTTTTTTTTGACACAGAAACAACCGGTTTACCACGAAACTGGAAAGCTCCTGTTACTGACTTGGATAATTGGCCAAGAATGATTCAAATTGCTTGGATTTTATGTGATAATGACGGTAATCGAATAGAGACTAATGATTATATTATAAGACCTGAAAATTTTGAAATACCAAGAGCTTCGTCAAGGGTTCACGGAATTACAACAGAAAGAGCTTTGAAAGAAGGTATAGATCTTACACAAGTGTTAAACCAATTTAATGAATTGATTGAAAAGGCTGACTTTATCGTTGCTCATAATATCAGCTTTGATGAAAAGATACTTGGTGCGGAACTCCTTAGAAAAAAGATTCCAAGTAGTTTTAATAGAAAGAAAAAAATATGCACTATGAAATCTTCAATAGATTATTGCCGACTCCCCGGTAATTATGGGTATAAATGGCCCAAATTATCGGAATTGCATATAAAACTTTTTGGAGAGGATTTTGAGGAAGCTCACGATGCTTCTGCGGATATTAATGCAACAGAAAAATGTTTTTGGGAAATGAGAAAAATAGGACTCATTTAATACTTTCAAAGAAAGGATACTACCAAAAAAAGTATTGTATGTTTTAACAGAGTTTTATTTTCTTTGCACTCACAACTCGCGTTAGGGATTGTATCCCTAACATGAAATGAAAGTAAGCACATAAAGCGGTTTTGTCGCCCTCATACTTCTTCATATTTTATTTCCATAGCTGGGGCTATGCAAAGAAAATATTCATCGTCTGAGAACTACAAATTCCACTTTCTTGCACTTATTTCATTCCACGTTAGGGATAGAACGGTGTGTTTGAACTCCTTTTGTGTTGTTGCACTTATGCAACACAAAAGAGTGAGTAGTGATAGCCCGACCATTGCGGCGTTAAAAAGTGGTGTAGTGCAACGAAACTACTTTTTTATGCTGTAATGGGAACGCCCCAATCATACTATTCGGGCTTTAAAATTCATCTCCTTTTATGGTTTTTATTTTGTCTTTGTTACTGAAATTATTGAGTCTGAACGCTATGGATAACGAAATAAACGGATATTTGGGTTGTGCCAAACGGTAGGAATATAGCGACGTTGTTTCGATGAAGGTTTCTCTTTTTAAGGTGTTTAAAAAGTTTCTGAATTGAAGCGTGGAGGTCATTCTGTTCTTCCAGAAATCTTTCTTTAAGGCAAAATCAAATCGATAATAGGCACTGTTGCGACCTTGTGCCGTGGCTTGAGCACTTACATAATTGGCTACCAATTGTACCTTCCAATCCTTTTTTAAATTGAAATTATTCGCTACACGTACATTGTATGAGAAGGATTCTCTATAATAATTTTCACCTTGTAATTTTCCTTTGATTTGATAGTAAAAAGCGTTGCTTCCTAAATCGAAACTCCACCATTTTTTCCACCTTCTATGATAGGTTATCTCCCCTCCTCCGGCATTAGAAACTCCGGCATTTACAGGTCTTTTTATGATAACATTGGTGTCGTAAGGTTCTTGTATTCGCTGAATTTTGTTGATGGTGTTTCGGTAGTAAATTTCGGTAGCGAAGGAACCTTTTTTGAGTTCTTTTATCCATCCCATTTCATACACCATAATGTATTCAGGCTGTAAATTCGGATTTCCTTGTCGAACGGTATAAGGGTCTTCCCACGCTATAAAGGGTTCTAAGTGCCAACTTCTCGGACGTTGAATCCTCCTTGAGATATTAGCTTTTAGTTGGTTTTTATCATTTAGTTTATAGGAAAAATGTGCTGACGGAAACCAGTTCAACCGCTGAATAATACTTTTACTATTGGCGGTGTGCGAATAAATATAGCGGTCGGTATATTCTGTTCTTAACCCAAATTGATACCCCAATTTCTTTTTGTATTTCCCGCTAAAAATGGTGTACGCTGCATATACATTTTGTTTATAATCTACATTGGTTGAGAATAAGGGAAGTAAATCATATTCACCGGTGCTGAGGTTTAGCTGATAGGATTTTTGGTCGTCTTTGTTAAAACCTAAATCGGTTCTTGCTCCCATTTTTAATTTACGTTCTTTGGATAGTGGTTTTTCGTAATCGAGATTAAAACGCAGAAGATTGGAAGG
>JALTUD010000180.1 GCA_027047735.1 Flavobacteriales bacterium
AAAGTAAAATTTGTTTTACACTGCTTCCAAAATCCTTCCGGCTAATAACCTCCGAAAAAATAATAGCCGGTAATAACAAAAATATGGTAGGTCTTGATAACGAAGCTAAAAACAATGCAAATATCTTTAACTTCATATTATTAGTATGATTACCATACAAATACACCCCGCCAAACACAAAAAACAACGACTCTGAGTAAGGCACATACATAAAAAACAAAGAAGGTAAACTAAAACTTAATAATACCACCCAAAGTGTCGTTTTCTTTTGAATCGTTCTTAGAACGAAATAACCCCCTATAAAAAACAGAAGTAAATTTAATAAAGAAATTAATATCGCATTATGAAACAGCAACCTCCATAAAAAAGGGAAAAAAGGGAAAAAACCGGTATTACTTTGTTCCGATATTTTAAACAAATACCCTTGTTCGGCAATGGATAAATACCAACCTGCATCCCATTGTATCAACGATTCTTGATTAGGAACAATTTTGACAACTCCAAATAAAACAAGTCCCCAAAACACAAAAACAATCGAAGTTAAATACAATAAGACAGCCTTAATATATAACTTATTGTTTAGCATACACTATCTTTTGCCGGTAGATTTGTTCTTTGTGTTTTATCGTTAAAAGATAAACTCCTCTTGCTACATTTTTAGGAAACATTATTCTATCACCGGCGTAAAGTACGCGATTATAAATTATCTGCCCTGTTAAATTCGATAATGACACCTCAATTAAAGCAGAGTTGTCATTTATTTCTATGACAAAATCATGGATTACCGGATTAGGGTAAACGGAAATGTTTTTTTTGATTTCATCCTCTACCGAGACAAAACAAAGAGGTGTCAATTCTATGTCTTTTGTTTGAACCGAAATATTGGGAATAACGTTTTTAAATAACAGCATAGACAAATCCTTATACCCGTGTGTCAATGAATTATTTATTCCTCCTACATACAGGGTTGTGTCATCTTCTTTGATAAGTCTTACCGGATAATCATCTTCTCCTCCATCATAGATAAATCCATTTTGCCAATCTCCGTTTGAGTTCGTTCTCATAATCATTGTTGATTGAATATCGAGAGAACCATAAGATCGTGATATTGCTGCGACAATTAAATCTCCGTTTTGTAATTCTACTAAATCTATACCGCGGTCATTATAAACATTTGCTGAGGATTGAACTTGATGTAAATTAGACCATAAAAAATCCCCTGAACTATCGGTTTTAAATAAATAAGTATCTTCATTAGTCGAATTGAAACTTGAAGTCGTTCCAAATCCTGCAATACCACCATCACTTGTTTTTATGATACTATTAGCAAAATCATCTCTGTTTCCGCCTACATTATTTGTCCATAAAGTATCCCCTGTATTAGAGTTAACACTAATAAGCAAAACATCTTTTCCGTCCGTATCGGTTTTTGTGTAGCCACAAGCAATGAAGATACTATCGTTGTATTGAATTATTTTTGAAATTTTTTGTTCTAATGGTAAAGTAACTGTGTTTGTCCAAATTGTATCTAAATTGTAATCCAATTTAAAGAAAAAAGGATCATAAGTTCCATTAAATGTATTTTCTCCTGCTCCTATTATAAAACCATTTCCTATAGCCAAGTCATTACAAAAATTCCAATCATCTAAATCAATGTATTTATCCTTAATTATATTCAAATTAGTATCCAATTTCGCAACATAAATATTATAGTCTGCATTGACATTTCCATAACCTCCTATAAACAGAGTATCCGTATTGGTAACTCTAATAGAGGTTAAAACCTCCACATCCCAAGTACCGATATTTTTTCTTTTTAACACGGTATCTTTTCTGTATTTCAAAATCATTCCGTCGGAAGAACCGCATTCATTTGTATTACCTGCGATATAAATTACCCCCTTCAACGTGTCCATATCCCTTAACTCTTCATCACTTGTATTTCCGATAACAGCATACGAAACTTCATTTTGACCTTTTATTTGTAGGCAAAACGCAAAGATGAAAGCACTGATTATATATATTTTCATATCATTTATAGCAAATAAATTAGACTAATACCCAATGACTTACCATAAGCTTTATTGGTAATAAAACCAAGTAAGTTTCCGGTATTCAAACCAATATTTATTTTTTCTCCTCTTTTTTGAATAGTGGCTCCCCATTGTAAATTGGCGTAACCTCCATA
>JALTUD010000181.1 GCA_027047735.1 Flavobacteriales bacterium
TCGTAGGGAATTGCTAACATTTCTACGCCTTTTTCTAAATCTTCATAAGGTTGGTTTTCTTTAAATTCAAAGAAATCCCGTTCTGCATCTTGCTCTTCAAGACCAACCTGAACTATTCCGTCAACAAAAATTTGTGCACTACCATCCATTATGGGAATCTCAGGCCCGTCTATTTTTATTAACGCATTATCGACCTGCATTCCATAAAGAGCCGCGAGAAGATGTTCTGTTGTATGTACCCGAACGCCGTTTTTCTCCAGCGTTGTTCCTCTTTGTGTGTCAACGACTAAGTCAGCATCGGCAGGTATGATAGGCTGCCCTTCTACGTCTATTCGTTGAAACTTATAGCCGTGGTTTACTGGTGCCGGTTCGATGATTACATTTACCTTTTCTCCTGTGTGTAGTCCGACGCTACTGAAAGTTAAAGGAGATTTTAATGTGTGTTGTTTGGTGTACATTGCCATAACGCAATAATTTATTCTTCGTTGTCTTTTATTCTATTTTCCAATTCTATAATTTGAGCTCTCATTTTCGGTAAACTTCTAAAAAGAACATAACTTCTTTTATAATCTCCGATTTTAAAAGCAGGAGTTCCTTCAACAATCTCTCCTTTTTTCACAATACTTTGTGCTACACCGGATTGTCCTGCGATTTTGACATCGTCCGCAATTTTTATATGTCCTCCAAAACCGACTTGTCCTCCAACCATCATATTTTTACCCAACTTCGTAGAACCTGCGATACCTGTTTGAGCTGCAATAACTGTATTTTCTCCGATTTCAACATTGTGTCCCACTTGGATTAGATTGTCTAATTTGACTCCTTTTCTGATGATTGTAGAACCCATTGTTGCTCTGTCGATTGTTGTATTTGCTCCTATTTCAACATAATCTTCGATAAGCACATTTCCTATTTGAGGCACTTTTTGATAATTGTTAGCATCATTTGGAGCAAAACCAAAACCGTCGGCACCGATTACAACACCTGCATGCAAAGTGCAAGAATTTCCTATGATACAATCATGATAGATTTTGACTCCTGAGAAAAGGATACAATCATTACCTATTTCAACGTTATCACCTATGTAAGAATGAGGGTATATTTTAACATTGTTTCCTATCTTCACGTTCTCACCGATATAACTAAATGCTCCTACATAACAATTCTCACCTAATTGAGCAGAGTCATTAATATATGAAGGCTGTTCTATCCCGAATTTCTGTTGGTTGGCTTTATCATAAAAGCTCAATAATTTAGAAAGAGCGGCATAAGCATCATCTACTTTGATGAGGGTAAGTGTTGACGGCAATGTTTTGGACGGAATAAAACTTTTATTGACCAAAGCAATTGTAGATTGAGTGGTATAAATATGTTCTTCGTATTTTGGATTTGCCAAAAAAGTGATAGAACCTTCTTTACCTTCTTCTATTTTTGCCATCGAACGAACAGAAGCGTTAGCATCTCCTTCTATTTCCCCTTGTAGTAATCCGGCAATTTGTTCTGCTGTAAATTCCATAGTATTTATTTAGACAAAGGTTACTTGTTTTGCTTACTTTTTTCGTATTCGGCGTTAAGTAAGTCAATAATTTCAGAGGTAATATCCCATTGTGGATCAGCATAGAGCATAGAACCACCAATTCTGTAACTCATTATGTAATCGTAACCTAAAGACTTTCCTATTTCTTGCATGTATTCATTTGTTTTATAGACATAATCAGTCATTACTTCAGCTTCCAACTGACCTAATTTAGCACTCAACTCTTGCTCTTTTTGCATAATTTGTTGTTCTAAAACACCTATTTCTTGTGCTCTACGTTGCATTTCAGACTGCCCCATGATAGGAGCTTCTTTTTCAAACGTTTGTCTGTCTGTTTCGTATTTTTGATACATTTTTTTTAATTCAGCTTCGGCTACCGCTTGTTTCTTTTTTAACCGATATTCAACATCTTTACTGAATTTAAAATAAGATGCTACGGTATCGCTATTTACATAGGCTATTTTTAGACCTTCTGTATTTTTAGGCATTTCTTCAGGAGAAATTATTTTTGTTTCCTGTTCCTTTTTTACTTCGGTATTTTTATTCCTATCGATATTAGTGTGATTTTCATTTCTTGAAAAATGAAGAACAAACAAGATTACGACAGCGACAACCAATACTCCGTTTATCGCAGTTAGTGTTTTAATATTCATGTGTAAGATGATTAGTTTAAATTAATAGTTCTAAATGCTTCTGCAAAGTCTTTACTCATTTCTACAAACCTCAGATAAACTTTATCTAAAAATTCTTTAGAAACCAATTTTTCCATATCGTCCATTCCTGTTACGTCGGATTGATTTAAACGATAGACTTGTTCGTATTGATCCAGAACTATTTTTACGATGTATTTATTCTCTCTCAAAAAAATACTTACATCCAATTTCGGGTGTTTAACTTTTGTTACAGTTCGCATAATCCTGCAAATGTAATAAATTTAGTTTCGAAGAAGACCAAACTAAATAGTGTTTATTAAAGATTATGCGTTAATAATTCCTTTTTCCAATAGGATTTTTTCCATTTCTTGTTGAATCTCAAGTGCTGATTCGGTTATTTTAGTTGCAAAGTCAAGCGAGTTTCCTCCCGAATAAATAACTCCTCGAGAAGAGTTAATGAGCAAACCAACTTCAGGGGTTAATCCAAAGGCACAAACATCTTCTAAAGAACCACCTTGAGCTCCTACACCCGGCACGAGCAAGAAAGAACCGGGGGCTATTTTTCTCACACTTTTTAATACTTCCGGTCTTGTTGCCCCTACGACATACATTAAGTTTTCGGAATCTCCCCAATCCAATGATTTTTGGAGTACTTTTTCAAATAACAAATTCCCTCCTTCTAGTTTTTGATACTGAAAATCATCTCCACCTTTGTTACTTGTTGCAGCGAGCAGTATAACCCACTTACCTGAAAATTCAAGAAAGGGCAAAACAGAATCTTTTCCCATATAGGGAGCTACGGTGACAGAGTCAAAAGAGTAAGTTTCAAAAAAAGTCTGTGCATACATCTTAGAGGTGTTACCTATATCCCCTCTTTTAGCATCAGCAATTGTAAAAATATCTTTTGGTATATAGTCTATCGTCTTCTTTAGTGTGTCCCATCCTTTGCTTCCCAAAACCTCGTAAAAGGCTATATTCGGTTTGTAGGCAACACAGAGGTCTTTTGTTGCATCAATTACAGCCTTATTAAATTCAAAAACAGGATCTTCATAATCCAGTAAATGTGTAGGAATTTTTTTTATATCAGTGTCCAAACCAACACACAAAAATGATTTTTTCTTTTTAATCTGATGAATTAGCTCTTTACGGGTCATTCTATTTTTTATTAGGGTTAATTTTTATTAAGTTAATTATCAGTTTAATGATTAACTCTCTTTGTTCAGGTATGCTTTGGGCTACAGCAAGAGCTAATGCAACTAAAGCATTATCGTCAATTTTTCTTTTTCCATCTTGGTTTAAGTGATAGTTATTCTGCTCAAGAAACCAAACAAAAATGAATGATCCTATTCTTTTATTTCCATCGCTAAAAGCATGTCCTTTAATAATTGAGTAGAGTAATTGAGCTGATTGTTCTTCAGCATCGTATTTGTGTAGTAGTTCAAATGATTTAGAGTAGTGTTCTATAATAGAGAGGAACCCATCGGTTATTTTTTTTTGTTTTTGAAAGGCTATTTCATTAAGATAATCTATTTTTGACTGAAGTTCTTTAATTTGTTGGGTTTTTACTTGAAGTAATTCATTGTTTATTGAATATCCTTGAATTAGATATTCTTTTAATTTTCTTGTAGCCCATTTCCTAAACTCTATACCGACCTGTGATTTAACGCGATACCCAACCGAAATTATTACATCTAAATTATATAAGGAGAGTTTTCTTGTTACTTTTCGTTTTCCTTCCTTTTGAACTTGGCGGAATTCCCGCCAGGTTGACTCTTTATTCAATTCGCCTTCTTTGTAAATGTTTTTGATATGTTCTCCAATTGTTCTGCGAGCTTTACCAAACAACTCCATGATTTGTTGTTCTGTAGCCCATACAGTATCATTTTTACTGTCCAATACTACCTGAAACTCGTTTTGTCCGCTTTTAGGGGTAAATGTAACAAATTCATTATTTTTTATTTCACGTAAATTCATTTATAATAAGTCTTTGCGAACCTTTCTTAACTTATCAACTTTACAAAAATTAACGCAAAAGCGTTACATGTCCTCTGTACATTTTTTCTTTCTTCGTATTTAATCCTCTTAGTCTTACTTGATAAACATAGGTATCTTGAGGTGCTTTTGCTCCTTTATAAGTTCCATCCCACGGAATCAATTTATTGGTGGAATATACCAATTGTCCCCAACGGTCAAAAATTTCAAACAAGAAATGATCTTCATCTATTGCAAAACCTTCTACAAAGAAAAAATCATTCACACCATCACCATCCGGCGTAAAAGCCGAAGGAATATACACATTTAGAACCGGCGTAATTTTCACAATTTTAAAAGTCGTGTCCGAACATCCCTTATTAGTCGTTACAATAAGAGTGATTTCATAAACCCCTGTATCGGCATACGTGTGTTCTTCCTCAAAAACAACACTGGAAGTAGAATCGTTATAATTCCAATAATAAGCGTCTCCTCCTTCCGATAAATTTGTAAACTCAATTGTAGAGCGATACATATTGGTTTCTTCGGGATTCACCTCAAAATCAGCTAGCGGTTTCGGAAAAACCGTTATAAAATCGTTTTGAACCAATGTATCTTTACACCCTAAATCATTGGTTACAATCAAAGAAGCATCATATAGAGCATCAAGCGTATGCGAGATATTATCAAAACATACTTGTATAGAATCAGTTGTTTCAACAACACCATTTCCAAAAAACCAAAAATAATCAGTAATTGAAGAGGCGTTAGATTGTGAGTTATCTTGAAAATTCACACACAAAGGAAAGCATCCTTCGGCAATATCACTAATAAAATCAGCTGTTGGTTTAGGGTTGACCACCACATCGTGCCAAACCGTATCTTTACAACCGTTGTCCGTTATCACGCTTAACTCAACATTGTAAGTCCCTGCACTCGAATAATCATAAGAGGCGAATTGTTGAGTTGAGGTCGCTCCGTTATCATCAAAATCCCAGTTATACGAAGCAATACTTCCTTGAGAAACCGATGATACATTAAAGAAACTAGTCGGATTTCCATTTTCACAAGTAGTTGTTGCTGTAAATTCAGCAGTTGGAAGAGGATAAACTTGAACAAAAGTTGTAGCATCACTAACACATCCGTTGTTTGACGAAGCTATCAAGGTAACATTGTAAAAACCCGAAACAGCATAACTGTGGGATTCTTCCATTACAGAAGCTAATGGAGAGCCATCACCGTAATTCCAAACCCAACTGGTAATATTATCAGGAGCATTAATCGTAGAGGTATTTGTAAATACAACATCATCTCCTTTACAAGCGGGAACAGAAGTAAAACTAACGTTTGGCACCGGATAGCGAGTTGTAGTTTTTACAATAGTATCATCGCAACCGTGGTTTGTCAAAACAATTAGCGTAACATCATAAGTACCATCACTCGCGTATACGTGGGTAGGACTTTGTTCTACCGATTGCACAGAAGTTACAGGAAGAACATCACCAAAATTCCACGCCCAACTTTCAATAAAACCACTGTTTACCGTTGAATTATCGGTAAACACAGGATCATTATACAAACAATCATCAGTAAAAGAAAAATCCGCTGTCGGTTCTGCATAAATCGTTACCGAAATCGTAGTATCATCAACACAACCCAGGTCTGAAGTAGCTGTAAGTACAACATCAAAATTACCATCACTAGCATAGGTATGTGTCGGAGCACTCGAGGTAGAAGCATTTCCATCGCCAAAATCCCAATTGTAAGTTGCTGTACCCGGAGCAGAAATAGTAGAATTATTTGTAAAAGCTGTTGCTGTTCCCTGACAAACTGTTGTTGCAGAAAAATCAGCTTTAGGAGAAGGCTTAAAAACAACATGTAAGGTGTCCAAACCATCGCACTGAGGAAAAGCTCCCGTTGTTTTAATAATGTACGAACCACTATCAGGAATAGTAAAAGTTTGAGACGTAGAAAGAACATTTCCACTAAAATCCTCCCAAGAATAAGAAGCATATGCAGGACAAGTCTTATCAAACGGAACAAAATCATCGGCACATATAGTTGTGTCGTTGCCAATAAACCCTTCATCCACCACTAAATTTGCAGTCCACGTGTTTAATTGATCAAGTAAGGTTTGGTCATTAGCTATAAGAGCATAATGCATACGAGCTAAAGCGGTTGCGTGGTTTCTAACTTCTTGTGCTCCCATAAAATTACTGTAAGGAAATTGTATCTCCCCTTGAATATACAATGTTCCATCACCTAAATTGGGACGAGAGGGAAAAACAGCACATAAAGCTTGAATATTCCCGCAAGTTGGAGGACTTAAATTTCTTTGATGCGTAACACATAAAGCGGGTAAATTCGCAAAACTAGCATAAGAAGTTGTCGAACCTGCCAAAGTTGGGTCGGGAGACAAATGCCAAGGACCTAGAGAGTTATGAAAACGAGGAGGGTTAGCTGTACCACTTGCCCCGGCACCGGTCTCAGTTATAGATTGCCCTGTTAAAGCATTCCATACAGAACTCATAAAGCGACCTCCTCCACTTACCGGAGCTCCTTCGGTTGAAAGACAAACATGCCCGCCCCCTTGAATAAAAGTAACCAAAGCCGATACATTAGCGGGAGAAAACGAAGCTCCCCAAGCATTAAATATAACTATATTGTAAGCCGAATAATCATTAAGAGGACCTCCCATTGTAACATTAACATTTCCCGCTCCAAAAATAGGAGTATATAAAGCGTTTGCATTCACCGATACTCCTGACTGATACACATATATATTCGCCACTTGGGCCTTCAAGCACAAGCTAATAAAAAAGGCGAAAATAAAAACGATTGATTTCATTATTTACAAAGTTAACTACAAAACTAACGCACAAAAGAGAAAAGGTTGCTTTTTTCTGTAATTAAAAGATGTTTTTGGGCGTTTCCCTCATTTACTAAAACCAAATTTCGCTTTCGCGAAACTTGGTTTTAGTAAATGAGGGTCGGGCTATCCACTATATCTTTTGCCCTCCAAAAGGAGGGAGGGCAAAAGGATGCCGTTCCTATCCCTAACGCGTGTTGAATGAAGTGCAAGAAAGTGAATTTTAGTTTCTTTAGACAATGAAGAAAATATTTGCATAGCCGAGCTATGGAAATATTTTATGAAGCAGGATAAAGGAAATAAAAACA
>JALTUD010000182.1 GCA_027047735.1 Flavobacteriales bacterium
TTTAGCGTCTTCTCATTGTTTTTCTGTAAATAATTCTTACCTTTGTATCGGGGTAGTCAAATAAATAGTTGCTTTTCATAAGTAGCTGATTTTTTCAGGGATACAGTTTTGCTGTATCCCTTTTTTTCTTTATATTTACTTCGTACATTAATACCATTAAAACGGTATAATTTCTATCTATTTTCAATAAGTTTTACCATTTACTTTCGTAGATTTTCTTATTTACCTTGTAACTACTTCATTTGACTTTGCGTTAGGGATAGTAGCGGCATCCTTTTGCCCTCCCTCCTTTTGGAGGGCAAAAGATATAGCGGATAGCCCGACCCCGATTGACAAAATAAACGGTGAGCGAGAGCGAACTGTTTATTTTGTCAATCGGGGGAACGCCCAAACAATAACCAAAACCAAACTGATTATGCGAAAAATATTTGTATTAGATACTTCTGTCCTCCTTTTTGATAGTTCTGCGATTAATAGCTTTACCGATAATGATGTTGCCATTCCCGTTACGGTATTGGAGGAACTGGATAATTTTAAAATTGGTAATGAGACCAAGAATTTTGAAGCTCGGGAGGTCATTCGTTTTCTCGATAAAATTTCAGGCGAACACGGCTTGACCCAATGGATTTCTTTAGGCACAAATAAAGGTCGTATCAAGATTATCATTCCGGGAAAACTGACGAAAATAGATGCCGAAAAAATTTACGGAGCAAATAAAAACGACCACAAAATAATCAATGCAGCACTTAGTTTGCAACAGGAAGAAAAAAATACGGAGGTTATTTTGGTTACCAAAGATATTAACCTACGTCTTAAAGCTAAAGCTCTTGGACTAAAAGCTGAAGACTATGAAACGGGAAAAGTAAAAGATGTAAAAACTATATCCAAGGGCTTTCCGGTTATTGAGGTGAACGACCCCGAAATTATTAATCAATTGTACTTAAAAAGCTTTGTTGACGAAGCCGATATTCTCGGCGATTACAAAACACCAAACGGCTATTACATACTCAAACACAATGATAAAACTATCCTCGTCCGCTATAACGATTTGACCGAAAACATTGAAAAGGTTGAGAAAAAATACGCCTACGGAATTAAACCTCGAAATGCGGAACAAACTTTTGCTCTTAACGCTCTTTTGAACGACAGCATCAAGTTGGTTGCCTTACAAGGAATTGCAGGAACGGGCAAAACCTTGCTAGCTTTGGCAGCCGCTTTGGAACAGCACAACAAGTATGAACAAATCATTCTGAGTCGCCCGATAATTCCGCTTAGCAACCGTGATATTGGTTTCTTGCCCGGTAGTGCCGAAGACAAAATCAGTCCGTATATGCAACCATTGTGGGACAACCTGAAATTTATAAAAAGTCAATTTAAAGAAAACGAAAAGAAAAGGGTCCTCATCGACGATATGGAAAAAAACGGTCAGCTCTCCATCATTGCTCTTGCTTTTATTCGCGGTAGAACTTTGGCAAATAGTATGATTATAGTGGACGAAGCTCAAAACCTCACCCCTATCGAAATAAAGACCATTATTACCCGGGCAGGCGAAGGCACAAAGATAGTCTTCACCGGCGACATCAACCAAATCGACACGCCCTATATGGACGAACAAAGTAACGGACTCACCTACTTAATCGACCGCTTAAAAGGGCATCATCTGTTTGCCCATATAAAACTTGAAAAAGGAGAACGTTCGGACTTAGCTAATCTGGCTAATGAGTTATTATAATCATTTGGGCGTTCCCCTTTTCCGCTAAACAAACATAACGCTCTCGCGTAACGTTTGTTTAGCAGAAAAGGGTCGGGCTATCACTACTCACTCTTTTGGTTTGCATACCAATTAAATATATAGATTAGTCATAGGAAATTAATTTAAGTGAGTTTAATCGATGAAGAAAATTATTGCATAGTAATAACTATGCAATAATTTTATGAAGAAGAGTAAGCTCACTTAAATTAATTTAGTAGATTATATCTATATACTTAATTGGTAACAATGCAACAACACAAAAGGAGTTCAAACACGCCGTTCTATCCCTAACGTGTATAAAAAGAGTGGTAAGAAAATGAGTTTTAGTTTCTTTAGACAATGAAAAAAATCTTTGCATAGCACCCGCTCAATGTCATTAAGTTAAGAATTTAAACAGTTGTATGTCAATAACTTTCACTTGTTTTTTTATAGT
>JALTUD010000183.1 GCA_027047735.1 Flavobacteriales bacterium
CTATCTCTTGATTTGCACTGTGCAATTGTGTTTCTATTTCTGTGCTCAGTGTGTTTTTTTCGGTAAAATCAGAGGAAGGCTTTAACAATAGAGTTGTTCCGATAACGGCAAGCAATTCATTCGTTTCTTGTATAAATGATTGACTGTTATTGGCTGTAATTTCCGGTAGATTTACAACTATTAAATCGGTTTCTAAAGAATGTTCTTTTATCAATTCATAGAGTGGTTTCTTTTCAATATCATTATTCAAAATTACCACCTCAGCTATTTCTCTAAGCTCCGAAATCTTATTTTCAATCTCTTTTTTTAGTGAATATTGCAATGAACCGTTTTCACTCACGTAAATAAAACGAATTTTTTGAATGTCCCAATCATCGGAAATCATTAACAATTTAGATAATTGAACGGTTAAATAATTCAACTGTGATAAGCTGTTCCACCAAACATCGATACTTTTCTTTTTTCCAAATCCTTTCTCTTCATCATAATCCAAGAACAAAATGTTATAATCTAATTGTTCTAAGGCTTCGGTCATGTGAGTGAACGCTGTCGGCGACTTGGTATTTCTTGCCCATCCCATTAATATGGTATTAGGTTCAATACCCGAAAACCCATACGTTTCAGCTATAACAACAATACCCGAGTAAATCTCCTTGCATTCTTGTTTTCTATGAAAAATAGAATCGTCATCTAAGTCGTCGGAAGACACAGCTTGTTTCCTCTTAGGAAAAAGCAGTTTTGCATCGGGATTTTCTATCAAGTCAAAATTAGAAATCATCCCATTTCTTCCAGCAACCGACTTTCCGAATTCTACTAAATGCGGACGAGCTTTCGTACCTCCGCTAAACAGCAAAATATTAGGTTTCCAATTTCGTTTATGTGATGATTTTTGCGTGAGTTTCTTTAATCCCATTTTCACAATGGAGCTCCACACACTTTGCCACACATCGCCCGAACCGAGTTCTAACTGTTTTCTTGTCAGCCAGATAAAGATCAATCCCATAATAGCGACAGAAGTAAGAGCTGCCACCAAATTAAGCTGTATCATCAACAAAAGCGTAACAATAGTTCCAATCAAAGGAATAAATATTGAAATTTTAAACGAAGGTCTAAAATCCGGACTAGCCCATTGCTCGAGAAAACAAGATAAATTGATAAACATATAAGCTGCCATATAGAACATAGCAACAATCTCCGCAATAACGTCCAACTCCCCTATTAAAATTCCTATTTCAGCAATAATGAACGTTAACACCAAAGCTCTTCTCGGTTCGTTGTCTTTACCTACTCCTTGTGCAAAAAAACGCGGAGTAATATTATCAATGGACATCGCTTGTAATATACGTGGAGCACCTAAAATTCCACCTAAGGCAGATGAAAGTGTTGCTCCCCAAATACCGGCAGTAACCAAAAACCCAACCGCTCCGAAATCAACCAAGACATTGTAGTTCTTTTGTAATTCAGCCATCGGAATATTGTAGTAGATAAACATTGCCAAACCTATATAGACCAATAGTCCGGTAAGAATTGCCAACATAGTTCCCCAAGGTATCGATTTCTTAGGATCTCGTAAATCTCCCGACATAGCCACCCCCGCAGTAAAACCGGTAACCGCAGGAAAAAACACACCAAAAAGTGTAGAAAAATTCACGTGCGTTCCCATATCAGAAACAGCAGAAAAATCAAACCCTTTCCCCTCTGATGTTCCCATAAAAATCGACCCTAACGACAAAACAATCAACCCCAAAATAAAATACTGAGCCTTAATAGCTATACTCGTACTGATATACGCAATTGTAACAATCGCCAACAAAGACAACGAACCGACAATTCTAAGGTGATTAATCGTAATCGTTTCAATCCCCAAACCATCTTTCATCACCAACAAGGCACTCTCTGCAAACCCAATAAGATACAACGAAATACTCAAAGCCGTCGCCACAAAAATAGTAACTCCAATCGCCCCGCCAATAGGAAATCCCAAACTACGGGAAAGCATATAATAAATTCCACCTGCTTTAATTTTTTTATCCGTAGCAATAGAAGACACACTCAAGCCCGTCGTCAAAGACACCACATGAGCCAACAGAATAATAAAAATAACCGTCCCAAGTGTTCCGGCATTCCCCACAACCCAGCCGAGCCTCATATACATAATTACCCCAAGTATAGTGAGTATCGACG
>JALTUD010000184.1 GCA_027047735.1 Flavobacteriales bacterium
GTATCACGTTGTAGAGAGAAGCCCGGTTTTAAAACGAAATATGGGAGATTTGTTTCATTATCGTGGTGATACCGTCTATTATAAATTTAAGCTAAAAGGTGGAAAATACGATTCCATTATAGACTTCGATTCCATTGAGCAAAAAATAATCTACGAACCTTCTTTGCTTACTATTAATTCTTATGAGTTTGCAACTATTGAAAATGGAATATTAGCGGAATTGTCTTCCAAATTAGCCTTACAATCTTTATACAGAGAACTCAAAAGAAGAAACGAACAAAAAATAGAAGGGATGTCTAATCGTGTTTACACGAATTTTTTATACCATTTAACATCAAACTTACCTGCCAAAGCCACCCGTTACCGAAACGAAAAAGAAGAACCTATTCCATTAGTTATCGATTTGCTAGACCCGAATTTGTCCTTTTATGAAAGAGCAAGTAGTCTAAGTCAAGTACAAAGTTTTAATCAAGCAGAGCAACAGCAAGTAATGGACGCTATTTTTTCAGCTACTCAAATTTACATTCAAGACAAAGGCGAAGAGTATTTCAGTAAGATTGGTGGTCGAGGAGATTTTTATAGTTTTCTGTTGGCCGCCGGAGACGGAAGTTCTACTTCAGGATTGTTAAACGAACGCGAGTTAGCAAGAACCGGAAAACACAAAATCGGAAAACCTAAAGGAATAGGTCTGTTTACGTACGAAACAAGGTTTATAACCCATAAAGGTAATCATCAAACGTTATCACCTAAACAATCCGTTCAAACGGAGTTCTCAACCATAGACGGAAGTCAAATAACCAATCTTCATCTAAATATGTGGGGATTCAATAAGCAATTGCAAACAACTGTTGTTATCCGCCACAAAGATTCAGTTTATTTGCTTTATGCCTCAAAAATCAATAAAGAATTAAGTCCCGATACTACTTTCGGAAAAGGAAGTACAATTCATAGTATTATTTATAAGTTAGAACACAAAAGTATTCCCGATTTGGATGAAGAAATAAATGGAAAAGAAGGTCTAAAGTTTAAATTGGAAGAAGCTAAAAAAGCAAAGGAACTAAATCTAATCAAAATTAAAGAAACCGAAATAGCCCTAAAAGGAGGTACGCAAAAAAATCATAAACTAAAGAAAAAAAATAAAGTTGTAACCCGTCAAAACGGACAAGAACACGTACATAAATCCAGAGGGAAAATCAAGACCTTGCAACGAAAGTATGCGTACCTGATTAACCGGCAAGCACAAATAGAAAAAATACTGGCTTCCGCCAATGCGGAGTTACGTGAAGAAGAAGAGCGTTTACAACGATTTAGAAGTCGTTTGCTCGAATTAAATGGATTTATAGATGGTGTCCAACTGCAATACAATCGCTTTGGCTATGTTTATACGTTTGCCGATGGTTGTACTTTTAACAGTTTCACCCAAAACTTCAAAATCCCCGATTCCTTAAAAATGAAAGATTTTTCGGTACGCTTGATAACCATTGGGCCTGATGCTATGAGTAAAAGAGTGGATGAAATACAGTTGCTGACCAACGTAACCACCGGTAAGCCCGAAGATTTGCAAGTTCATAATTTTAACCTGTCGTTTAACGATGTGTTCGATACGGATAGTTACAGCATAAAAAAATTAAACATCAAAGAAACCGATCGTTTTGAATTAAGTAAATTAATGTACGAAGTCTTGATAACAGATAAAGATTTACTATTTGATTTAAGAGGAAACGGAGTCGGTAAAAAAGTAGGTGATTCAATAGTTGTTTCTACGGATAAGGAATTGAAAAACTATCCCGGTGAAACCAAAGAAGAGCAACAAACCAATAAACAAAAGCAAGAGTTTAAGGAATTGAGAAAAACAATGTTGTCTATGCAAGAAACTTCCGAAGCTGTTGTATTAAAAATAGAAAGTTTTACCGATCCTGTTCAATCCAATTTTTCAAAGAAAAACATAACGGTACAACCTCTAAAGGAAAAATATAAATTAACCGAAAATCAGCTGTTAAGTGCTTTTAGAACGTATGCGGTATTTGAGAAGTTTTACGGAGAATTATTGCGTTCGGTGTATTTTCATTACAGTGGCAAAGAACGAGAGAAGTTATTGGATTTGTTACAAAAGAAATTCGAAAAAGGATTTATTTTAGTCAATAACAAAAAAGTTCCATTAAAAGAGTTTGACAAACTTTTACATATAGAGGATTCATACTACGAAATTAAACTAAATCAACTAAAAGCAGAAGAAGATAAAATCAAGGTATTGTTAGCGTATTAATAATGTTTCCTGCACGATAGAATAATTAAGGTATCATTCTCAAATTTATAAACCAAACGGTGTTCGATGTCAATCCTTCGAGACCACCAACCGGAAAGGCTGTGTTTTAAGGGCTCTGGTTTTCCTAATCCTTCAAAAGGTGTTCTCATTGTGTCTTTTATTAAAGTGTTGATTTTTTTTACAATTTTTTTATCTGTTTTTTGCCAATAAGAATAGTCTTCCCATCCTTCCTCAATCCAAAGTAACTTCATTCTTCAATTAAGTGATGTTCTGTAAATTCTCCGGCTTTGTATTTTTCTATACCATTTAATAATCTTTCAGCATTTTTCTGATTACCAAGGAGGTATAATGTTTCTTGTAAGCTTTCATAATCCGATTTTGCTAAAACAACCACGTCTTCACGATTTTTTCGCTTTACGTAAAGCGGTGTGTGTGAAGTAAAAATCTCGTCCAATAGTGTTTTTAAATTTTGTCTGAAATTGGAATAGGTTGTGATAATCATGATGCTATTTTTTTGTAAAGATAGTAAACGTTTTGTTGTTGTACTAAAAGTTGTACAATAAGGTTTCGTTTTGCTACCATTTAAACATTAAAATAGTATTACTTCTTCAAGTAAACATCTCGTTGCGGGAAAGGAATGGTGATATTATTTTCTCTAAAGGCTTTGTCAATAGCTTTTCGAATGTCGCTTTTAGTTCGTTCTATGGGAAACACCTGGTTGGAATAGAAAAGTAATTGAAAATCAATGGAAGAATCGCCAAAATTAGTGAGCCATGTTTCTATTTTCTTTTTCTTTAAAACGGCGGGGTGTTCTCTTGCACATTGTTCTAAAATCGAGCAAACTAGTGGAATATCACTACCGTAAGCAACGCCTACGTCTATTCTAAATCGGACAAGTCTTGTTTGGTGAGTCCAGTTGATAACTTTGTCGGTAGTGATTTTAGAGTTGGGAATGATAATGGAAATATTATCTCTGTTTAAACCTTCTGATGTTCTTAATCCTATCTGTTTTATTTGCACAATTTCGCCATCTATTTCCAATACATCATTTACTCTCGTAGCTCCTTCCAACAGCAGGATAATTCCCGAAATAAAATCATTGAATGTTTGTTGGAGTCCAATTCCTACTCCAACTAATAAAGCTGCCGAACCGGTCAACAAAGCGGTTATTTTCAGCCCCAAAGAATCTAAAATAATGACAACCACCAAGAGCCAATAAATGTAACTGATTATCTGAGTAAGCGAATAAAGAGAACCGGAGTCAAAATTGGTGAATTTGTTGGAGCGAAATAGTATTTTTTTTATCCGGTTTAAAATTAATTTTGCCAACAACAAAATAATAATAATCGTCAATACTTTGTTTACGGTTAAGACGTAATCACCGATATTGATAAGTCTAAACCCTAAAATTTCATTTAAAGTTTCTTTTAATGTTTGCATACGATGACTTATTGAACTGCAAATTTAACAGCGTTGCTTCTTTTTCCGATAGCTGTTATCAAATAAATTCCTTTAGGCAGGTCAATCTGTATATTTTGTTGTGTTTGTTGGATGGATGTTTCCATTAATTTTTCTCCCAATAAATTGTAAACCGCAACTTGTGTCGGTTTATTGATAGTGGAAGTTAATGTTAACATTCCGTTAGCGTATCGTGATGAAATAAGAACGGTTTCGTGGTTTCTTGCTATGGAAGCGGTTGGTCCCCAAACTCTGACTGTCCATTCCGGATGGTCGATGTAAGGGTTTCTGTTTCCTTGTATTTGATAAATTGCGTTGTTCCTGTCGATTTCTTTTTGACTAACGGGGTCGTTGGTTGCCCATTCTACCAACATGTTTTCTGCCCAAGCTGAAAAACCGTTGCCCGAAAGCATATCACTTGACCACGTAGAACACACATTTTGATAACGTGTCAGCATATAAAAATACGAACGAGCTACATCTCCTTTATATTCATCAATCGGTTCGAATACTTTAGCGTTATTTTGAGTTGAAGAATAGCCCGGATAATTGCAATACCCTAATTTAGAACCGTTTTGAGATGTCCAAGTAGCGTTTCCAACTGTTCCGTAGGCGTTGTTACTCCTTTTTCCGTTTACATAACCATCTACCGGATATACGTGAAACAAATCACTATTCATTGGTGCTATATCGTTGAACCATGATTTAGGCATCGAGTGTTCTCTGTTGTAGCAATCTCCTTCTCCCGAATAATTACCGCATTTATCGGAGTTATAAACAAAATTGTAAGGATTGTTACCGTTTGGATTGTCTGAATAAATATCCCAAATATAATTGCTGTTGGGTTGTTTGTCAGTTTGTCCAAAGAAATTCCACAGGCTGTTATAGGGTTGGGTATTGTGGTTTTTGATGATGTTAAATAAAGCCAATTTTAAATCATCCCCATATAGTCCCATAGCACTGTCGTAATATCCTGCGGGTATTTGAGCAAAAGCACTTGCGGGAAAAATAAGGATAAAAAAGAGGTGTTTTATTGTGTTTATGATTGACATAATGATTAAAAGTTTATTTCAATTCACAAGATAATAAAAATACGGCTTAAATTCGATAGACTTATGTGAAAATATAAAACAATGGTACAAACGAATGTTGATTATGGCGTAAATTTATATCCAACTCCCCTTACTGATTTAAAATAGGTGTTGGGTTTTACGTCTTTTTCAAATATTTTTCGAAAAGATAGAATGACATTATCAATAGTTCTTGTTGTGGGAAACACTTCGTATCCCCATACTTTTTCTAAGATTTCTTGCCGGCTTACCGCTTGATTTTTTTTGTCGATGAGTAGCTTTAAAAGATTTAATTGTTTTTTTGTTAACGACTGTTTGTTCCCTTTGTTATCTATGACTTCAAAGGATTCAAAGTTGATGGTTTGATTGCCAATCGTGTAAGTTGTTAAATTGGTGTCGGATTCGTTTGAGTTTGATGTTCGTTTGATTAATAGCTTGATGCGTAAAAGCAATTCTTCTATGTTAAAAGGTTTAGTTAGGTAGTCATCTCCTCCGATGGATAGTCCTTTGATTTTGTCTTCGGTATCGCCTTTTGCCGTTAGGAATAGAATGGGGGTTTTAGAATCATTGAGGCGTATGGTTTCGCAAATGTCAAATCCGTTGACGTCGGGTAGCATTACATCTAAGAGAATAAGGTCGTATTTTCTCTCTTTGCTTTTATTGATAGCCTCTTTTCCACGAAAAGCAGAGGTTACATTATATCCCTCTAATGAAAGATTTAACTTAATAGCTTCGTGTAGGTTTTCTTCGTCTTCGACTAATAACAAGTTGGCCATAGGGTTGTTTTTATTTTTTTTGTGTGCCTTAAATGACAAATATAGTTTCTTTACGGATTTGTGCTATACAATATATTATCTTAATTTAGCATTTTTTTACAAAATATAAATTTATGAGAGTTAGGAGTTGTTATATTTATTTGTTGTTAATTGGGGTAGTGTTGGTATCCGGGTTGGATTCTTGTAAGAAACAACGATTGAGGAGGCATAAAAAGAAATGGATAAAAAATGCTTTTGAAGCTTTGAGTGAGAATAAATATCCCAGAGTAAAAGCCATTTCGTGGTGGAATGAAAATTTTGATAATTCTAAACTTCGTATTGATGCCTCAAAAAAAAGTTTGAAAGCCTACCAAAAAGGTGTAGCAAACAATATTTTTATTACAGCCCCCGTATTTTTAAATGGTAAGTTGGTAGCGGGTGATGGTATTTATCATTCGGCTTATCCTGATTTTGGAGGAACGGAAGATGTGGTTACGACGGAACGTATAAATGAGTTTGAGACATTGGCAAAAAAGGATATTGTATGGGCTTATTTTTCTAATAATTGGTACAACTCTATTTCTTTTCCAAGCGATGCTGTTTCGATTATTCATAATGCCGGTAAAGTACCGTTTATTCGTATGATGCCGAGAACTAATTTTGATGTCGGAGGACCTGATGAAAATTACACGATGCAAAAAATTATTGATGGTGATTTTGATGCTGAATTGACACAATGGGCGAACGATGCAGCGGCTTTGGATTACCCAATATTAGTTGAGTTTGGTACTGAAGTCAACGGTGATTGGTTTCCGTGGAATGGTTCTTATAATGGAGCGGATGAAACGAGTTATGGTGATGCTCAAAAAACAGATGGTCAAGAAAGGTTTGTTGATGCGTATCGGCATATTATTGATATTTGTAATACGGCAGGAGCTGATAATATTACGTGGTTTTTTCATGTGGACGCGTACAGTTCGCCTGATGTGGATTGGAATGACATTGCAGGATATTATCCCGGGGATGATTATATAGACTGGTTAGGTGTAAGTGTTTACGGGCCTCAAGAACCTAATGAGGATTATCAAAGTTTTACGGAAATAATGGATGATGTTTATCCTGTGTTATCGTCATTATCCGACAAGCCGATAGCTGTGCTGGAATTTGCTATAACGGAGTAATTTATTTGTGGTGTTTACGTTAGGGATTGTATCCCTAACACGGGGCATCTGAGCACAATAAAACGGTTTTATTTTCCTTATACTTCTTCAAAATTATTTTCCATAGCTGGGGCTATGCAAAAGAATTTTTCATCGTCTAAGAAAACTAAAATTCACTTTCTTGCTTCCAATTTTATCCACGTTAGGGATAGAACGGCGTGTTTGAACTCCTTTTGTGTTGTTGCACTTATGCAACACAAAAGAGTGAGTAGTGATAGCCCGACCCATTTCTACAAGACAAATGTTTCGCGGTAGCGATATGTTTGTTTTGTAGAAATGGGGAACGCCCAAGTTAAAATCCCCAAAGAATCCTTACTACGGCACTGTGTTGTAGTCCAAATGGTTTAAAGTTTGAGGACATTCTTGTACGTGCGTACGTTGCGTTGTAATTGAGGTCGAAAGTAAAGGTTTCGTTATAGATGTATCGTGCTCCGAGTCCTGCTCCGCCTCCAAATCCGATTCCTCCGGGTGGGACGGTTTGTTGAAGATTCAGCTGACCGTTTTGCGTACCGTTAGGGTTTACGTTGTGAAATATGGTGTATTTTTTATTGTTG
>JALTUD010000185.1 GCA_027047735.1 Flavobacteriales bacterium
TGATTTAAAGATATACTATAAACAGAAGTTGAAGAATTATACACAACACTGGTTACATTTGAAGTAGCTCCATCAATAACCGGATTAGGATATGAAGTAATAGGATAGTTTTTAATTTTCCCATAAGCCAAAGGCAACAAATCAGCATCTCCTGTTGTGCTACGATTTAATTCATTTGTATTACTATAATCTGTACCATTCGTATCTATGTTACTTTCTATTCTTATAGTACCATTTACATCTAGTTTTGAATTTGTATTAGGATTATTCATTCCTACACCAATTCTACCGTCAGATTTAATAATAAAATCAGAATTAGGAACAGATGACCTGGCATACAATAAATTTTGACTGCTATTATTTGTCATCACATCAATCTGCAAACCATGACCTGCCATATTATTTTGTTTTATGTTTACTGCGTTGTTTGTTGAATTATCCAAAACATGTAATTTAGCTCCGGGAGAACCAAGACCTATACCAACATTACCTCCATCAATTACCTTCAAATAAGGATTTGTTCCTTGACCTACAAATAAAACATCTTGATTAGAGACACCTCTAACCGTTAATTTTGAATTGGTAGTTGAAGTGCCAATACCAACTGTTCCATCATTCTCAACAACAAGATAAGGAGTATTCGCATCATTCCCTACATAAAGACCATCAACAGTATTGTTGTTTGTTTTTATATCTAACTTAGCAACAGGAGATGATGTTCCAATACCAACCTTAGCTTCATAATTATTATCAAAAAACAAAGTAGGGTAATTGGCTCCTTCTTTTTTTATCGAAAGTTGACTTAAATCATCAACATCAAATACCCATTCTTTTGTTGGTTGATTAACGTTACCTAAAATAAAATTTAGGGGTGGATTCACTCCTCCATTTTTTCGAATATGTAATAAAGACTGTATTGGGGAACTACTAGGAAAAGGCTTCCCTATTCCAACCATTCCACCTCTAAAAATCGTATCGAAATAAATATTTCCTGTTCCAGGTAAATAGTTATAAGAACTTCCTTGATACCAAGGATGCTCTGTAATAATTGTACTTAAATCTACTCCCGAACCATTTGATTGAGTTAAATTTAACACACTCCCATTTAACGTTAAATCCTGTATTTCATTTAATGTGCTTGCATCAGCATCATTTACAGAAAACGTAGTACTTTGACCATTGGTAATGTTTACCGTAACGTTACTTCCGGTTGAACTACTGCTTAAATCTTGATCATCAGATAAAAACGGACGTAAATTCAAATGTAATTGATTTCCATTATAAGGGTTGCTACTACTAGCATCATCAATAAATAAATTTAAAGTCGTATCTGTACTACTTATACTCCCATGTAACTGTTGCAACTCATTCGTAGGATCAGTATCTCCCCCCGAAGAACTAGGCAACGCCACACTATCCAACGGCTGACCGTTCGCATCTGAAATCACGATAAAATGTTTAGTACCTACAGTTACAGAATCCAACGTCTGCCCTTCATATTTGGAACGAAAAGCATAAGGAACAGCCTTTAAATGAACATTATCAATTACGTGCAATCCCGAACCGTCATTAAAATCCGCCGAAACTTCAATTCTATCGGCTTGCTCCCATAACGTTCTAACTTCTATATTAGAGTAACCGGAAAGTTGTGTTCCCCCACCGATAGGTAGCGAAACTAATCCATAATCATTTGTTTGAACAGTGTGTTCTTCTTTATACAATGAAGTTCCCCCCGCAGAATAATCAATAAAATCAAACTGTATCGTTACCGGTTGATTACTTAACGCTACACCATTATCATCTCTTACAATACCTTGATAATTAATGGTAGTAATGGTATTAGGAATAGGAGTATCATCATTATTCTGCGAAACCCCAACCAATTGAACCAATAAAAAAACAATAAAAAGGAGTACGATTTTTTTCATAACTTTCTGATTTTAAAAGTCAAATTTAGTAAAGTTAATTTCAATCACCAATTTATTTTTTAACAAAAATTAAATCTATTCACAAAAGAGCCTTTCTACAAATAAGTATTTTTGTTACTTTGCAAGACTAAAATATATTACAGCATGCCTACACTATCTAAAAAAGCAAAACAAATGCCTGCTTCACCAATTCGTAAATTGGTACCTTTTGCAGAGAATGCAAAGAAACAAGGCAAAAAAGTATATCACCTGAATATCGGTCAACCCGATATTGAAACACCCGAAATTGTAATGGATACCATGCATCACTTGGATATAAAAGTGGTGGAATACAGCCATTCAGCAGGTTTTATATCTTATAGAAAAGGACTTGCGGAGTATTACGCAAAAATAGGAATAGAACTCAATCCCGAAAACGAAATTATGATTACTACGGGAGGTTCCGAAGCTCTTGTTTTTGCTTTTCAAACTTGTTTAAACGAAGGCGATGAACTCATCATTCCCGAACCTTTTTATGCTAACTACAATGGTTTTGCAACAACGGCAAATATTAATGTAGTTCCCGTTACGGCTAAGATAGAAAATGGATTTGCCCTCCCGCCTATCGAAGATTTTGAAAAACTTATTACACCGAAAACCAAAGGAATACTTATTTGCAACCCCGGTAATCCTACCGGATACCTTTACAGTAAAAAAGAACTGGAAACCCTCAGGGATTTGGTCAAAAAATACGACTTATTTCTTTTTGCCGATGAAGTCTATCGTGAGTTTTGCTATGACGGAGCAGAACATTATTCCGCACTCAAACTCGAAGGTATAGAAAACAACGTTATATTGGTTGATTCCGTTTCCAAACGATACAGTATGTGCGGTGCCAGAGTCGGTGCGTTAATCAGTCGCAACAAAGAATTTATGGAGGCGGCTCTCAAATTCGGACAAGCCCGTCTCAGCCCTCCAACCTTCGGACAAATAGCCGGAGAAGCTGCGCTGCAAACACCACAAAGTTATTTCGATAACGTTATTCACGAATACGTGGAGCGTAGAGATATTTTAGTGGATGGACTCAACAAAATAGAAGGCGTTACCTGCCCCAAACCGCAAGGAGCTTTTTACGCCATAGCCCAACTTCCGATAGATGACGCCGATAAATTCTGCCAATGGCTTTTGGAAGAATTTGATTACAACGGCGAAACAGTTATGTTGGCTCCTGCCACAGGATTTTACGCTACAAAAGGACTCGGCAAACAAGAAGTACGCTTGGCGTATGTTCTCAACAAAGAATCCTTGCAAAAATCCGTTGAATGTTTGTCGGTTGCTCTTAAAGAATACAACCAATAAATAGTATGGCATACACGTACGCTCAAGCCTTGGAAAAACTAAAGTATTTTTGTGCTTACCAAGAACGCAGCCATTCCGACGTAGAAAAAAAACTGTATGAATATCCGCTAACAAAGGAAGAACGTGAAAATGTCATCGCCACACTCATTTCGGAAAACTACCTGAACGAAGAACGCTTCGCCATAGCGTTTACCGAAGGTAAATTCAGAATAAAAAAATGGGGAAAGCAAAAAATTAAAGCAAAACTAAAAGAAAAAAAAGTATCGGAGTATTGCATCCGAAAGGGTTTGGAAGCTCTTGAAGAAGAAGAATACAACGATACTTTACAAGAACTGATTAAACAAAAATACAACCAAACAAAAGCCAATTCAAACTATCAAAGAAAAGCTAAAACAGCTCGCTATTGTATTCAAAAAGGATTTGAATCGGCTTTAGTTTGGGAATACTTAAACAATTTAACAACCAATAATTATGATTAAAGACGCTTATATTATAGACGCTATTCGAACTCCAATCGGTAATTTTAGAGGAGGACTATCCCCTATTCGCCCCGATGATATGGGAGCTTTGGTAATGAAAGAATTAATCAACAGAAACCCAACTCTAAACACGGAAGAAATAGAAGATGTATTGTTTGGTTGTGCCAACCAAGCCGGAGAGGACAATCGTAATGTAGCTCGTATGTCGTTGCTTTTGGCAGGACTACCTTATACCATTGGCGGCGAAACCGTCAACCGACTTTGCTCTTCGGGTATGGCGTCCACCATTAATGCCTCAAGAGCTGTAAAACTCGGAGACGGAGATATTTACATTACAGGCGGCGTAGAAAGTATGACACGTGCCCCTTGGGTTATTTCCAAAGCATCAAGAGCTTACGGAAACGATGCACAAATGCACGATTCCAGTTTCGGTTGGCGTTTTATCAACTCGAAAATGCAAGAACTGTACGGAACGGAAGCGATGGGAAACACCGCCGAAAATTTGGTCGATATGTATAAAATCAGTCGCGAAGACCAAGATAAATTCGCATATTGGAGTCAAATGAAGGCAACAAAAGCACAAGAAAGCGGAAGATTTGCCGAAGAAATCGTTCCGGTTCTAATACCTCAACGAAAAAAAGACCCGCTTGTTTTCGACAAAGATGAGTTTATCAAACCCAATACAACTTTAGAAGTTTTAGCTAAACTAAGACCGGCTTTCCGCAAAGAAAACGGAACCGTTACCGCAGGAAATGCTTCAGGATTAAACGATGGAGCTTGTGCCCTGCTCGTTACTTCGGAAGAAGCCGCAAAACGAAACAACCTGACACCGAAAGCAAGAATCGTTTCCTCGGCAATTGCAGGAGTAGAACCTCGTATCATGGGAATAGGACCTGTTTATGCCAGCCAAAAAGCACTTAAAAGAGCAGGACTAACACTCGACGATATGGATATTATTGAAATCAACGAAGCTTTTGCCGCTCAAAGTTTGGCGTGCACTCGAAAAATGGGACTCGAAGACAACGACCCTCGTATCAATCCCAACGGTGGAGCAATAGCCCTTGGACACCCACTGGGAATGACCGGAGCAAGAATTTTGCAAACCGCCATGCTGGAACTCCACAAAACCAATAAACGCTATGCCTTAGTTACCCTATGTATCGGCGTAGGACAAGGATATGCAACCATTATTGAAAAAGTTTAAATACAATATTTGGGCGTTCCCCCAAAAGCAAAAAGCACGTACCCTGTCGGGATACGTGCTTTTTACTTTTGGGGTCGGGCTATCACTACTCACTCTTTTGGTTTGCATATATGCAACAAACCAAAAGGAGTTCAAACATGCCGTTCTATCCCTAACGTGGATAAAATTGGAAGCAAGAAAGTGAATTTTAGTTTTCTTAGACGATGAAAAATTCTTTTGCATAGCCCCAGCTATGGAAAATAATTTTGAAGATGGATAAGGAAAATAAAAACGCTTTATGCTTTCTATTTTATTCATGTTAGGGATACAATCCCTAACGCAAGTGGAATGAGTGCATAGAAAGTGAGTTTTAGTTTCTTTAGATGACGAAAAAATTCTTTGCATAGCCCCTTAATAAATGAAACATAAAGCAGTCAAAATCAATACAAAAAAAACAAATGCGGAGAATAAAACCTATATTCTCCTTAATTTTACGGAGAATAACGTCTATATTTGCAGTAAACAATTAATATGTCAAAATACATCTATCAATATGAGAGTTGGCCTAATTTTACTTGGGACGAAAAGAAAATTCAAGTTAATTTGGGAAAACTTAGACATTTACAAGGGAAAATATTCGGTCAAATAAATGCCCTCGGTGTTTCCATTAAAAAAGAAACAATGCTGTCAACTTTGACACTTGATGTAGTTAAATCGTCAGAAATAGAAGGGCAATTTTTAAATTATGAGCAGGTTCGTTCTTCCATTGCAAGAAAATTAGGAATTGAATATGCCGGAATAATTTATCCCGACAGAAATGTTGAAGGCGTTGTCGATATGTTACTTGATGCTACACAAAATCATGAAAAACCACTTGACGAAGAAAGATTGTTTGCTTGGCATGTAGCCCTTTTTCCAATGGGAAGAAGTGGCTTATACAAAATTGATGTCGCTTGTTATCGAAAAGATGAAATGCAAATTGTTTCAGGTGCAATGGGTAGAGAAAAAGTACATTATCAAGCAGTGCCGGTAAATCAAGTTAAATTTGAAATGGATAGATTTTTGGAATGGTTTAATAACGATTCAGATATTGACATGGTTATTAAGTCTGCTATTGCTCATTTTTGGTTTATAATCATACATCCGTTTGATGATGGAAACGGGCGTATAGCCAGGGCAATATCCGATTTATTGTTAGCCCGTTCAGAAAATAGTTCCTTGCGATTTTACAGTTTGTCCAACCAAATATTACAGGAAAGAAAAGTATATTACGATACGTTACAAAAAGTTCAATGCAATGATGGTGATATAACAGAATGGCTCGTTTGGTTTTTAAATTGCTTATACGAGGCTTTAAAAAATGCAGAAAAAACTATTGAAAAAGCCTTACACAAAGCTGAGTTCTGGGACAAACATAAAAATACGGAAATAAACAGCCGCCAACGATTAATGCTAAACAAACTTTTTGATGGATTTAATGGAAAACTAAAAACATCTAAATGGGCAAAGATTACAAAATGTTCGCAGGATACAGCTCTACGCGATATAAAAGACTTGATAGAAAAAGGAATTTTAAGACAAGAAAAATCAGGTGGAAGAAGCACAAATTACGAACTAATAATTCAATGAACCAAAGCCCAAACCGAAGCTAATACACCAACCACAATACAATAAACGGCAAAATACGTCAACTTACTTCTTTTTACCAAGCTAATCATCCACGTACAAGCGAACAAGCCCGTAACAAATGCAGCGACAAAACCAATTCCCAAAGAAGCAGTATTCATTCCCGATAAAGTAAAGTCATCACTTAATAAATCCTTGGCTATTTTTCCAAAAATCAAAGGAACAACCATTAGAAATGAAAAACGAGCCGCTTTCTCTCTATCTACGCCCATCAATACAGAAGTAGAAATCGTTGCTCCCGAACGGGATATACCGGGCAAAATAGCAATTGCTTGAGAAACTCCTATAATTAATGCTCCTAAAAAACTAACATCTTTTGACGTGTTTTTTGCTCTATCCGCCAAAAACAGCAATCCTCCGGTCAATATTAACATCGTTCCCACCAATAATACTTTACCACTAAAAAAACTTTCAATTACATCGTCAAACAAAACGCCCACAACAGCCGCCGGAACCATTGATATAATTATTTTAAGTACGAATTTTGTTTCTTCATTCCACTTAAAACTCAACACTCCCTTTAGTATTTCGGCAATATCTTTACGAAAAATAACGACTGTACTTAGTGCGGTAGCGAAGTGTAAGACAACCGTCATCAACATACTTTCTTCCGCTACTGTCTTATCTCCTAATATGACTTTAGCCAATTCTAAATGACCACTACTGCTAACCGGTAAAAACTCAGTTA
>JALTUD010000186.1 GCA_027047735.1 Flavobacteriales bacterium
GTATAATCAACTTCATTATGTACTTTTGAAAAAAAACTTTTTATGAAAAAAGAAGATTGTTTTCAACTTGGATTAATTTCCAAAATACATAGTTTTAAGGGAGAGGTGATTTTGTTTTTGGATACGGATATTCCTGAAAATTATTATAATTTAACGCACTTCTTTTTAGAAGTGAATAAGCAATTGGTTCCCTACTTTATCGAGAAGAGTAAAAAGCATAAGTACAATCAACTTCGCATAACCATTGATGGAATACGAACACAAGAAGAAGCTGAAAGGTTAACGGGGAAAAGCGTGTTTTTACCTTTGGAGCTGTTGCCGGAATTAGAGCCTCATCAATTTTATTTTCATGAAATTGTCGGTTTTGATATTCTGAACGAAAAAGACGAAGTGGTAGGAAAGGTTATAGAGGTTGTTGATAATCCCGTAAATCGTTTATTGAGTGTAAAGTTGTCTAATGGTAAAGAAGCTTTGTTACCCTTTAATGATAATCATATTTTGAAAGTTGATAAACCTAATAAAAGTATTCAACTCTCTATTCCTGAAGGTTTGATAGAGTTGTATCAATGATAATTTGATTATTAATGTTGCTTATCCAACATATTGATGAAGTTGAAATCCCTGAATTAATCCAGTTATCGAAAAAGAGTTTGGGAGAGGGGTATCTTACGATTGATTATTTTAAAAAGGTAGTATTTTCAGAGAGGTATTATTCGTGGAAAATTGTCGATGAAAAGAACGGGTTGATTGCTTTTCTGGTGGCTTATAAAACGTCATTTGAAGAAGTGTATGAAAAGACAGGAAATAGGAATGTAACAGAAAAAATGGAAATTCCTCTTTATTGTTTGGATACAATGGTAGTAGAAACTTCTTACAGAAGAAAAGGGTTAGGAAAGAGGCTTATCAATGAAGCTATTCAGTCATTGGGAGAAGGTAGTCATTATATAATGTACACATGGAAACAAGGGGAGAAAATTAATATGCAGGGGATTGCGGAGTTTTTTCAGTTTTACCCTCTAAAAGAATATAATGGGTTTTGGGAAAAGGGGTGTGTTAACGGTGAATTTAAGTGTCCGGCAAAGATAGAAAAATGTGTTTGTTCAATGGTGTTGTATTATCGATAACTTTTCTACAAAAAAATCGGCAGAAAATAAAACAGAGGTCATTGTTTTTTTTAACGGCTTTAAAATTTTACCTTTGCAAACTTTTACTTTTACAAGAATATGCTTGTATTATTATAATTTAACTTTTCAAGCAATTTCATTATGCAGTTCGAATTAACCAAAGAATTTTTAGAGGATTTAAAAAAGGCTGTAACTGAAAGAAGTGCAGATAAATTGAATGAGTTGCTGAAGGGTTTGCATCCTGTAGATATAGCTGAAGTTTTAGACGAGGTAAACTTACAAGAAGCTCAATTCATTTATCGTCATTTAGATGAGGAAACCGCTTCGGCTGTATTAGTAGAGTTGGAAGAGGATATCCGTGAACGTTTTTTGGCTTCTTTGTCGGCTAAGGAAATTGCAACTCAATTGGATAATGTAGATTCCGATGATGCGACGGATATTATTCAAGATTTACCTGAATATAGAAAACAAAGGGTACTCTCTGAATTGGAAGATGCTGAACAGGCTGAAGACATCGTCAAACTGTTGAGGTATGACGAAGATACTGCAGGAGGGTTAATGGCTAAAGAGTATATTGCAACCAATGTAAATTGGACAATGGCCAAAAGCCTGAGGGAGCTTCGAAAACAAGCAAAAGAAACCAGTCATGTTTATACTATTTATGTGGTAGATGATGAGAGACATTTGCTGGGGACATTATCCTTAAAGAGTTTTTTATATGCGGATACAGATACGAAAATAAAAGATTTATATCGTAAAGACCCTATTTCTGTTACGGCTGATACTCCTGCTGATGAAGTCGCTCAATTAATGGAAAAGTACGATTTGGTAGCTTTGCCTGTAGTGGACAGAGAAAATCGATTAGTAGGAAGGATTACGATTGATGATGTGGTGGATATTATCAAAGAAGAAGCGGAAAAAGATTTTCAGATGGCAAGTGGTATTTCTGAGCGTGTTGATGACAAGGATTCGGTTTGGGTGTTGACACGAGCAAGATTGCCTTGGTTGCTTGTTGGTTTATTGGGAG
>JALTUD010000187.1 GCA_027047735.1 Flavobacteriales bacterium
TAGCAAATGAGGGTCGGGCTATCACTACTCACTCTTTTTGCCCTCAAAAGGAGGAGGGCAAAAAGGAGTTCAAACACGCCGTTCTATCCCTAACGCAAGTGGAATGAGTGCACAGAAAGTGAATTTTAGTATCTTTAGATGATGAAAAAAATCTTTGCATAGCGAGCTATGGAAATAATTTTTGAAGAGGTTATTAACAGTTTGTGTATAAAAGTGTAAATTAGATTATTTTCTTTTCAATCTAGGCATTTTTAAGAAGCATAGCCCAAGCTATGGTTCGCAAAAATAACGACGAGTGAAATGAAAAGAACTAATTTTTAACTTATAAACAAGCTGTTATTAACCTCTATAAATATAAAGGAAATAAAAGCACTTTATGGTGCTCATTATACCTGCGTTAGGGATACCAATCCCTAACGTGTGTAAAATGAGCAGTAAGAAAAACTAAAAAACACTTTTTTTCGTCTCTTTTCAATACTTAAATGCTAGAAGTGTAACAAAGAATACAATAATGAAATAAAAAAAGAAGTAGATTAGCATAATTAAATTATAGGTTGTATGAAAGTTTTTGTAAAAAATATATTTGTTTTATTAGTTGGGGTACTATTATTTTTAGAAAACTCATCTGTAGCTCAAGGTTCCGGTAATTGCCTCTTATTTAACGGAACAAATAATTATGTAGAAATTCCTGACAATCCTTTGTTTAGCTCTCATAAAAACGGAAACTTTAGTGTAGAAGCTTGGGTAAATGTTCAAGCTGTTAATACAGATGGTCATAACCAATCACGGCAACCGATTGTTATGAAAGGTAATAGTGGTCAATGGGAATGGGCACTATATATATATGATGATTTATCCGTAGGTTTTTCAAGTTGGCAATGTAGTGGTTCATCTCATTGCGAACCTAGTGGTGGTAGTATAGTGTTGGGACAGTGGCATCATATAGCGGCTTCATTTTCTGATTACAATTATAACAGAGTATATATAGATGGAGTGTTAGTAGTGGAAGGTACAACATTTTATGGTTCTGCTTGCGATGGTACTCGCCCTGTTAGAATAGCATCAAGAGAAGATGGTCAATTTTTGAATGCTTATGTAGATGAGGTAAGAGTTTGGAATAAGGCTCTAACACAAACAGAGATTAGGCAGAATATGTGTAAGAAGTTAACCGGAACTGAAACGAATTTAATAGCCTATTATAGACTTGATGAAGGGGCTGATAAAGTTTGTAGTGCCACCAAAGATGTCTGTGATTTGTCGCCCAATGGGTTTAATGGTGTAAATTATAATTCACCGTTATGGGGCTATTCAGGAGCCCCTGTTGGGGATGCCTCAACGTATTTATATACCAATTCATGGGCAGGGCAAACCATAAATTTGACTTCAACCAATAAGGGGAATTTTGAAGTGAGTAATGTAACTAATAATCCGAACGGGATTCAAGTGTATAGAGTAGATGCTTATCCGAATTCAAGTGTCGGTATCCCTCAAACTTTAGGATCTAACAATGTGTACTATGGAACGTTTGTCGCTAATTATCCTTTCGGTGGTAATTTTACAGTGAAATACGATTTTACGAATTATCCGGATGCTATTGCCGAAAAAAACAATTTGGTTCTCTATGCCAGAAATGATAATTCGGATTTAACATGGGCAGATAACGGAGCAACGTTAAATGCTCCGCTTAATACTTTAACAAGTACCGGGGAAACAGTTCGAAAGGAATATACAATAGCTTCAACAGCCGGAGCTTTACCGATTGAACTGATCTATTTTAATGCACTAGTTGATAAAGATAATAAAAGAGTAGAGCTAGAATGGTGGACAGCCTCAGAAAAGGATAATGCTTTTTTTGTTGTGGAACGTTCTAAAGATGCAGAAAATTGGCAAGAGCTTATGGAGATTGAGGGGGCTATTAACTCCAACGAAACATTGAAGTATTCATTTATAGATGAAAGTCCTATGTTAGGAAGTTCTTACTATAGAATGAAGCAAGTTGATTTGGATGGAAGTATTAGTTATTCTACCATAAAAAATGTTTTTATGCCTTATGAAGATAAATTTATAGTTTATCCAAATCCTGCAAAAGGTTCGTCTATCACCATTGAAGGAGTCAATATTTCATTGAATTATCGACTGTATAATAATGT
>JALTUD010000188.1 GCA_027047735.1 Flavobacteriales bacterium
TTTTCTGTTTTTGGAAGTCGCTCCCGATTTTATAGATATTAACATCCACCCGACAAAAACAGAAATAAAATTTGAAGACGAACGCACCGTTTACGCCATAATAAAATCGGCAGTAAAAAATTCATTGGGAAAATACAACATTGCTCCATCTATTGACTTTGACCAAGAAGAAGCCTTTGAATTTGTACCCAAAAAAAGTGGCGAAGCTATAAAGGTTCCAACGGTTACCATTGACACGAATTATAATCCTTTTAAAAACACAACAAGTAAACCTACATCGGGTGGAAGTTCATACAGTTCTAACTTCAAGATGCCAAAATCCATAGGATTTGACCAAGAAGATGTAGATGCTAATTTAGATTTTTTAAGTTCTATTGAAGAAACCTCTACAACGGTTAAAAGTGCAGAACTTTTTAATCAAGAAGAGGAAGAAACTACTGAAGAAATTGTACCAAAAGAAAACAAGCAAAAGTTTTATCAACTCAACAGCAAATACATATTAACGCAAGTAAGGTCAGGTTTATTAATAATAGACCAACAGCGAGCACATGAACGCGTTTTGTTTGAACAATTTTTAACACAAATAGAAAAGCAACAAACAGAGGCACAGAAACTGCTTTTCCCCGAACAAATTGAATTAAACTCGGCTGACTTTGCTCTCTTATCAGAAACATTAGAAGATTTAAACAAGATTGGTTTTGAAATTAGTGAGTTTGGAAAAAATACACTCGTTGTGAATGGCGTACCTGTAGGAATATCATCAACCGAAGTGCAAAAAATACTAGAAAATTTACTAGAAGAACTAAAACACAACACCAACCAAACAAACACCAATTATCAGCAAAAATTAGCCATACTATTAGCCAAAAGCTCAGCTATAAAAAGAGGGAGAAAAATGGAAAATGAAGAAATGGAACATCTTTTTAATGAGTTATTTGCTTGTAGTTCTCCGTATTTCAGTCCGACGGGAAAACCTGTAATCATAAAATTAGACGATAAAGAGTTAGATCAACGATTTGAAAGATAATCACATCAAAAAAATATATGTTTGAACAATTATTTAGAAATATGACACCGGTAGTTAAGAATATTTTGATTCTTAATGTGCTGTTTTATTTAGCCGAATTTGCCTTCCCTAATTTTGTGGACAATTTTGCTCTCTATCCAATAAGCTCTCCCAACTTTAAACCTTGGCAATTGGCTACCCATTTTTTTATGCACAGCAAACAGACCTTCTTTCATATATTCTTTAATATGTTCGCTGTTGTGATGTTCGGAACAATGTTGGAAAGGGTTTTGGGTGCAAAACGATTTTTGTTCTTCTATTTTTCAACCGCATTAGGAGCGGCACTTTTGCACTCTTTTGTTGTTTATTTAAGAATCCAAAGTATTGAATCGGAAATGACTCCGGAAGCTATTCAATACGTTATACAAAACGGACAACAATTATGGTTTGAACATAAAAATTATATTGATCCTTTAATGGGAGAACTTAACGCTATGTTAAATACTCCGGTATTGGGAGCTTCCGGTGCAGTTTTCGGTATTTTAACCGCTTTTGGCTATCTATTTCCTAATACAGAATTGATGTTGCTCTTCCCTCCTATTCCTATTAAAGCTAAATATTTAGTTATTGGCTACATCGCATTGGAATTGTATTTAGGCTTTGCCAATAACCCTTACGATAATGTCGCACACTTTGCTCATTTAGGAGGAGCTATAATCGGATTTATTTTAGTTTATGTTTGGCAGAAAGACAGGAGTTCGTTCTATTAGTCTATAGCCTTTTGAATAGCTTGAATTGTTTTTGGAATATCATTAGCATTGGCTATCAAACCCGAAACAGCAATTCCATCAACGATATTTGAAAGAGGTTGAATATCATTGATTGTAATTCCACCAATGGCATAAATAGGAATGGAAGTTCTTCTATTCCTGACTATCTTTTTATACCCTTCAAGTCCTAATAAGGGACTTAAATTCTTTTTTGTTTCCGTAAAAGCAAAAGGACCTAAACCAATATAATCAATATCTTCCTTTTCCAGCGTTAAAACATCTTCCAATGTATTGGCGGTTCTCCCGATAATTTTATTCTTCCCTAATAAAGCTCTAGCCTTATTAGAAGACGCATCTGATTTACCCAGATGCACACCATCCAAATCTAAATCATAAGCAACTTGCAGATAATCGTTAAGTATCAAAATAGCATTGTTTCTTTTGCAAATAATTTTAGCTTTCTCCGCAGTAGTGTAAACTTCATCTATTGCTATCTCTTTTAATCGTAATTGCACCAACCCTATCCCCTTTCTAGTTACTCTATCAAGTAAATCCAAATGAGAATATTGAGACGTCTGTTGCGAAATAAAGTACAAAGACGGGAGTTTACTTGTCATCCAATCCTACTTTTTGTTTTTGGATTTTTGTTGCTCTTGTTGTTGAGCAAGTTCTGCCATTTTCTGTTGAAACCTTGATTTCTTTTTAGGCTTTTTCTTATTCTCAGCCAATTTGGCTCTGATTTTTTCTTCATCAATCATATAGGTTTTAATTCCCCACATAATCCCTATATTCATCAAGTTCCCACATAAGTAATAATAACTTAATCCCGATGAATAAGAATTAAAGAAAAACAACATCATAAACGGCATCATATACATAATAATATTCATGTTCGGCATACCAGGCTGTTGCGTTTGAGCCATTTGACCGCTATTCATTTTCGTATATAAATACGTAGAAATAGCCATCATTATCGCAAATAAACTTATATGGTCGCCGTAAAGTGGAATATTAAAACCAAAATCATAAATAGAATCATAAGAAGATAAATCTTCTGCCCATAAAAAACGTTGGTGTCTTAGATGAATATTGGAAGGGAAAAAACGGAAAACAGCCAATAAAATCGGCATTTGAATTAACATAGGAACACAACCCGCCATTGGATTCACCCCTGTTTGAGCATATAATTCAGAAATAGCTTGTTGACGCTTCAGAGCATCAGCATCTTTCATTCGCTCATTAATTTCCTCAATTTCGGGTTTTAACACACGCATTTTAGCCGACGACAAATAATTCTTATACGTCAAAGGAGTAATTAAAATCTTAACAAAAAGGGTTACTAAAAGGATAATAAGACCGTAGCTAAAACCAGTAGTTCTCAAAAGATTAAATATGGGTTGAATCATCCATTTATTTACCAAACCAAATATTCCCCAACCTAAATTAATAATATCTTCCATTCCGGCATCATAAGACTTTAACTCTTGATATTCGTTAGGTCCGAAATAGAATTTTAAATCTACTGTGTTTTTGGAAGGTAAAACAACATTAGCAGCATAAGCAATTGTATATTCATTCCCCTCTAATTGCTCTTGAGCCAAATGACCTTGCGTTAACGTCTTATCCTCGTTAATCAAAATTGCCGAGAAAAACTTTTGTTTAAAGGCGATCCAATTCGTTGCATTCTCTAAATCAACTTCGTCAGAAGAACGCTCACTGATATAATCTCTTTTTTCATCAAAATAACGATACATAACACAAGTTATCATTCGCTCGTCAGACGTTAGTTTTTCCATTGACAAACCTTTCATTGCCCAATCTAACTCAACATTATCTGTATTTATATCTGATTGTAAATTTTTATAATCTATTAGGAAGTCTAAATCATATCCGTTATTAGCCAAAACATAAGTAAACAATAAATATTTACCTTCTTCATTCGTTTGTGCTTTAAAGGTTAGAATTTGCGTACTATCTGTATTTATTAGGTGCGGTTCGAAATAAAGGTTTTCAGTTTCTATATTCTTTCCGTCATTCTCGATTCTCAATGATTGTTTGTAAGATTGCTCTTCAATCAACAACAAAGGAATACTATCTTCTGTACCGATGTAATCTTTATAAGATTGATATTTTTTTAACTTAACTTCGGCAATTTGACCACCTTTAGCGTTAAACTTGATAATCAATTTATCATTTTCAAGTGTTATATACTCTTGTTTACCTTCCGAAGCCGGGTAAAATATTCCATATTCACCCTCCAAAGCTTTTTGTTTTGCTTTTTCTTCTGCTAAACGATTGATTGTTTCAACACTATCGACATAATGTTGTAATAAGATACTATCCTTTTTCACAAACTCGGGAACAGTTGTCAAAAAAGAAGAATCTTCCAGTAGAGAAATCTTCTTTTCCAACTCTTCTTTCTCTACTTCCAATTCAGCTACTTTTTTTATAGCAGCATCTTTCTTCTGTTCAACAACTTCTTCTGTTTGTTGAATCACTTCTTGTTGTTCTTGTTGATTAAAATAGGAAAAACCTATTAAAATCAGACCTATCAACATTAAGCCGGTTAAGGTATTTTTATCCATTATTGCTCTTCTTTAAAAATATAAGAGTGCAAAAATAATCATATACTTAGACCCTCAATGTTTATTTGACAATAAAATTTAGTTTGAAGTAATTATACGTTAGTATAAACCATATACAAAGCATGAACTACTGCAAGTAAATAAAAGAAACCTCTAAAAAATATTGCGAAAATTGTAACAGCATAGAGAAAAGTTAGCCCCAAACTAATCAATACAGGTATTAAATCCCAATTTGTGACCAGACCAACTGAAAGAAAGGGAATAACAAAACATAATACATACAACAAGATTACCGATACATCGCTCCACATAGTACTACTAGTAGAAGCTAGGTTTGACTTACTATGTATCGTCTTGTCTATATTATGAAATACTTCTGCAATATATCTATTTACTTTACCTTCTGTTTTTCTACCTTCATTATTATTAGTTAAAACTCTCTTTTCATTTACTGTTTGGGTTACAGAAATATCTTTTCCCGAATCCTTGATAACTGTTTTAGAATAAGTAGCTTCATTTTGTATTGTCTTTTCAATACTTCTCCGGGGCTTTACAACAGCCTCCCTTTTACTTTGAAAAGATAATTTTTTTTGACTAAAATTATCTTTTAATTTAATGTTTTTCTTAACATTCTTATAAAATCCTTTATTGTATTTTCTCTTTTGAATAAATCTATTAGAAACTACATCTTGAGTAGAACTACAAGAGAACAAACATACCGATACTAGAATAATTGATAACGCTAAGATTAGTATTTTTTTCATGATTTTAAAATTATTTATGATTTCTGATTTTTATAACTCTAACGAGTTCGTATATTTCTGCTTACAACATGCAAAAACTATTCAGATAATTTACTATCTACTTTTTTCTGAGCTTCTTCTAAAATCAAATCAGATTTTTGTTTAGCTTCTGCTTCAATTTTTGTTGCTTTAGCTTCTGCTTCTTGCTCAATTTTATCTGCTTTGGTATTTGCCTCTTGCTCTATCTTATCGCCTTTAGCATCAACCGTTTTATTTAATTGCTCTACTTTTTCATCCGTTTTCTTTCTTAGCTTTTCAGCTGCTTTTTCTGCAACTTTTTTAGCAATTGGATTTGAAGCTTCCGCAACCAATTTATCCGCTTCAGCGTAACCCGCCTCTTTCTGTTTCTGAATTTCGGCTCTTGCTTCGGCTCTGGCTTGTTCAGCTGCTTTTTTACCTTCCGCACGAACTTTATCTGCGGCCTCCTTTCCTTCTGCTCGAACTTTATCAGCAGCAATTTTAGCTTCTGCATTTATTTTATCTGCTTGTTTTTGAGCATCCTCCAATATTTTTCTTGCCTCTTCGCCTAATTTTTCCTTAGCTAGGTCTTTACCCTGTTCAACCAAATCACCTGCCATTTCTTTTCCTGAACCTTCTAAATTCGTTACAATTTTAGGATTCATCACCGTACCTCCGATTTTTATGTCCAATGGTATAATATCACCCACTTTTAAATCAACTCCTTTAGCAGAAGCTTGCCCCAATAAACCATCTACTAAATCATTTGCTTTTGAACCTAATTTCTCACGTGGTACTTTCATCTTTATTAAGTATGATATTTCTTCCGTTATGGAAGTGTATCCAGCTATTTTTGATTCTATACCGGCAAGTTTTGCAGGAAAAGTATCTACAATGACTTTTCCATCTCTTAATTCATACAAGATTTTTAAATTATCCAATGTTTGAGATTTCAAATCATTTATTTTGGTAACCTCAGCTATCTTTTCTAGAATAGGAAAATCTTTTATGGTTACTTTTTGAGTAAACAAATCACCGGCTCCATCTAAAGTTTCATATAAAGGTTCAAAGTTTTCATCGATATCGGTATTCAGTTTTAATTTTGTAGAGAAATTACCTGTACAATATTTAGCCACAGGAGCAAGTTTCTGAATCGTATTGACGTATTCAAAAGCTTTATTTATACTCATATTCTTAACATCATAATTAAAATCTACATGAGCCTTTTTGGACGTAACCGCGTAATAATCTCCATTTAGATTTAAACCACCTCCTAACGCATCCATAGATACATTCTTCATTGACGCCACACCTTCTTTTAATCCTACTCCACCTTTTACATTCTCCAAGACCAATCCGTCATAATCCAACTTTTTAATATCTGTATTTAATTTAAAATCAATATTTTTAGGTATATCTATGACAGAAGCTTCTACCGAGTCCTGAGATTCAGAAGACTGTGCTTCTACAATAGGCTCTTCAGTAGTTACCGTAGTTGAATCATCATACATCAATTCATCCATATTGAAGTAATTAGACGAAACATCAAAACTACCCTTCAATAATTCGTCCTTTAAATAATATTGCATATAGTTATCTATCGTACCCGAAGCACGCATGTCACTCTCTCCTATTTTTGCATCAAAAGATGCTAATCTTAGATTTTGAGGAGAGAATAAAAATAACATAGAGTCAATTTTTACATCGTACGATAAATCGGGTGATTGATAAAGCATTTCTTTAATTTTTAAATCTCCTGTTGCATCAAATTTTTCGTACTCCTCTTTCTCTAAAGAAGAAACATTACCTTCCAAATGAACATCTGATGTAATAACTCCATTATAGTTTTCTCCTTCAGAGACAGGAATAACATTTTTAAGTTTGGCTAAATCGACAAAGGCTTGAACATCTGAATTTATATATGGATCCGTTATTGTATTTTTGACAATCAACTTGGCATCCATTGTATTATCATCAAACTCAGCGTGCATACGCCTTAGGTTAACCAATGTATTGTTCAAATCAGCTCCCTCATCCCTTTTTATATTCAAATCTACTGCGATTTTATCCAATTTAGAAGGTAAGTCCGGATATTTAAACCAAGCATCT
>JALTUD010000189.1 GCA_027047735.1 Flavobacteriales bacterium
AACACGAGCAAAATAGACGATATAAAGCGTTTTTTGATTCCTTATCCGTCTTCATAAAAATTTTCCATAGCTGGGGCTATGCAAAATTTTTATTCATCGTCTAAGAAACCAAAAATTCACTTTCTATCCGCCAATTTCGCTTGCGTTAGGGATAGAACGGCGTGTTTGAACTCCTTTTGGTTTGTTGCATATATGCAAACCAAAAGAGTGAGTAGTGATAGCCCGACCATTACGGCGTTGAAAAGCAGTGTAGTGCAACGAAACTGCTTTTTTATGCTGTAATGGGAACGCCCAAATCATCCTCTTTTTAAGTTTCTTGAAGGGCTACATTTGCTCCATCAAATAGGTTTATAAATCCACTAGTTACGACTACATCTCCTTCTTTTACTCCTTGCGTGAGTACTACGTTATTTTTTAATCTTTGTGCTATTTTTACTTCTACCAAATGTGCTTTTCCGTCCTTAATTAAATAGACTTTCGGCTTTACATCTGAGCCTACAATCGCTCCTGCCGGTATGATAATTCCTTGCTGTTCTTCTTCGGACTTTACCTCTACTCTACCAAACATTTTCGCCTTGATTTTGTGGTCTTTGGTATTTTGCAATTCTAATTCTACGGGGAAGGTATTACCCATATTTCCCTTTTGTCCGATAGCGGTTACGGTACCTTGCAAGTCTTCGGTTGGATAGGCATCGGCTATGATTTTATAGGTTGCTCCGGGTTGGAACAGACTCAATTCCGTTTCTGAGACATTTACTCTGAATTTAAGTTTTGAAATATCCGTCAACATCAACAATGGAACTCCGGGCGCAGCGAATGAGCCTTCTTCGGACATTTTCATGGTAACAACGCCGTCGAAAGGTGCAGTTACGGTTGTCTTTTTGATTTTCTCCAATACGGTGTTTTTTTGAGAAATTGTTGCGTCTAAAGCCGTTTGAGTTTTCTCTAATTTTATTTTTTGAATGGCTTCCGCTTCACTCAATACCGTATATCTTTTGACATCTTTTTTTAAATCTTCAATTTTCACATTTAGCGTAGCTAACTGCAATTTTAGAATCTCATCATCGAGGCGAACGAGCGGTTGTCCTTTTTTAACAACGCTCCCCGCATCGACATAATAGGCGATGATTTTCCCTTGAATATCAGAATTTATTCTCGCATCTTTTCGGGCATCGAAAAAACCTGTGAAAGACTCATCTAAATCCAGCTTTTGAGGTTTTACTGTTTGTGCTTGAACTATTATTGGTTTTTCCTTATCGTAATGATAAATCCTGTTTTCTACAATGGTTTTATTGTTTTTTAGTTGCAAAACAATAATAACGACCAAAGCGGCTAAAATCAAAATATTGGTTATTTTTTTCATCTTATCTTATTTTTTTACTAATTCTCCTGTTCGTTTTTTTATTTCTAAATCTGCTTTTAAATAATCGATTACGGCAGATAGGTAATTTTTTTGAGCTTCATTAATTGCGTTATCGGCAAGCAATACATCCGTGATGCTTGCAACACCTTGTTTTTGTTGAAGTAATACCTTGTCGTAAATTCCCTGTGCGATTGCCATTTGATTTTTGTTATCTTCGATAGCTTTTAAGGCTGTTTCTCTTTGCTGAATAGCATTTTTAAGTAAGGTTACATTCTGTTCTTCAACCAGTTCTTTTTGCAGGTTGTTATTTTCTATTTCAATCCTTTTTTGATTGATTTTTTTGTTGGTTACCATACCGTTAAAAATAGGTATGCTAATCTTTGCTCCCACAAATCCCATATTGTAAAAATTGTAAAAATCACCTCCTATCGGTTGCGGTTTTGTATATCCGTATCCTAACTTACCGAACGAACCATATAACATTGCCGTAGGCAAATAACGTGAGCGTTTTAAGGTTGTTAATTCAGAGGATAAAAATCTGTTTTTGGTATCCAATAACTTTGCATCAAATGTAAAGGCTTGTAGTTTTGCATCGTTATTTTGTGCGTCATAACTGATAGTGGCATCTACCTCAAAGGATTGTTCGGTGGAAATACCCATAAGAAATTTCAAGAAATTATACACTTCAACCGTTTTACCCTCGATATTGGCTTTCATCGTTTGTAATTGACTGATTTTAAGTTCTACCTTGCTTACATCTATCTGCTGTGCTACT
>JALTUD010000190.1 GCA_027047735.1 Flavobacteriales bacterium
GTAAGTATGTTCTGTACCTAATCCTAACATAAATCTCTATTTTTTTATTCAGGTACAAAATTCAGGGTATTTTTATCTTCTTACAAGACGTACTTCACCGTACGCTTACAGTGAGTTGAACCTAAAATAATTGAAATTAAGGAATTGCTAGGTGCTAAGGTCGTGAAGAAAGATAACATTATATTTAATTTTTTATTCGTATTTGGGCGTTCCCCTTTTTGCCAAAACAATATTTCACTCTCGCTCAACAATTGTTTTGGCAAAAAGGGTCGGGCTATCCACTATATCTTTTGGGTTGCATATATGCAACAACCCAAAAGGATGCCGTTTCTATCCCTAACGCAGGTCAGGTAAGTGCAAAGAAAATGGATTTTAGTTTTCTTAGACGATGAAAAATAAATTTGCATACCCCAACTATGGAAATTTATTTTAAAGAAGTATAAGGAAAATTAAACCATTTTATTGTGCTTAGATGCCTCGTGTTAGGGATACCAATCCCTAACACGGAATGAAATAAGCGCAAGAAAGTGGAGTTTGTAATTCTCAAACGATGAATATTTTCTTTGCATACCCCAATACTACAACACAAAAAATCAGCAAGAAAACAAAACAATAAGCAAATTGTGTTATTATTAAATAACAATCCGAATTCCTACCATATTTTAGCAATCTTATCAGCCGGTTGACGCATAGGATCTCCTTCTTTTACATCAAAGGCTTCAAAAAATTCCGGCATATTGCTCAATGTTCCGTTTACTCTGTATTTACCGGGTGAATGTGGGTCAGTTGTTACTCTGGTAATCAAAGCATTATCCCTAATATTGTTTTTCCATACATGAGCAAAAGCGATAAAGAAACGTTGTTCAGGTGTGTAACCTCTGATTACCTTATTGTTTGCTTCGTTGTTCTCTTTTGCTTTTTCAAAGGCATGATAAGCAATGGTTAAACCGCCCAAGTCAGCAATATTCTCACCAAGTGTCAGTTCACCATTTACAAAAACTCCCTCCAACACCTCAAACGTATTGTATTGGTCAATTAGTTTTTGAGTTTTAGCATCAAATTTCTTTTTATCTTCAGGTGTCCACCAATTATTTAGTTTTCCATTGGCATCATACATTGAGCCTTTATCATCAAATCCATGTGTTAACTCATGTCCTATTACAGCTCCCATTCTGGCATAATTTACAGCGTCTTCATAATGCTCACTAAAGAAAGGTTTTTGCATAATTCCGGCAGGAAAAACAATTTCATTCAATAAAGGATTGTAATAAGCATTCACGATATGAGGTACCATTCCCCATTCATTTCTATCTATTTCTTTTCCTAATTTATTCAAATTTTCAGCAACACCAAATCTTCTAGCGTTCACAACGTTACCAAAATAACTATCCCTGTTTATCGTCAAAGAAGAATAATCCTTCCATTCATCAGGGAAACCTAACTTACGGACAAATGTTCCTAACTTTTCCTTTGCTTTCACTTTAGTTTCAGGGCTCATCCAATCTAAGTCTTCTATTCTCTCATTAAAAACCAACGTAATGTTTTCAACCATTTCCGTAATTTTTCTTTTCGCATCTTCACTAAAATTATCTTTCACAAAAGCCTCTCCCAATGCTTCTCCTATTGAGGAATTAGTAACCGAAGCTATTCCTCTTTTCCATAAAGGTTTTTGTTTTTTTGTTCCTCTTAAAACCCCACTGTAAAACTTAAAGTGTTCCCTATCTAAATCGGTTGTTAAAGCAGTAGCAAAACTACTAATCAACCTCCATTTTAGATATATCTTTAAATCCTCTAAACTCTCTGTTTCTAACAATTTATCCAAACCTCCGATAAATAAAGGCTGACCAATAATAACACTATCTACATTGGTTAATCCTCTTTCTTTAAGATACATATCCCAGTGTAAGTGCGGATAAGAAGCGTTAAATAATCCGGAAGCTGTTTTATTATAATTAGCTATCGGATCTCTTAATTCAACCGGTCCTTTACTTACCTCTGCTAACTTCGTTTCAATATAATAAGCTATTTGATCATTAGGCTTTTTAGTTGACCCTGGCAAATCAAATTTTGAAAATAAGGTAGAAATGTATTCTTGATAAGCATTTCTAACTTTTTTAGAACGTTCATCATCTTTAAAATAATAATCTTTGTTAGGTAAACCCAATCCTCCTTGCCAAATATGAACTCGATATTTCGTGTTAACCATTGCATCAATTCCCACATAAATTTGATGGAAGGCATTTACATCAATATCGTGCAAATGAGCTAGTACTTTAATTAACTGTTCTTCATTTTGAATTTTATCTATATGCTCTAGTTCAGGCTCTAAAAGTTTTATACCTTGTTCGTTTCGCCTAACCGTATCCATAAAAGTCGCATAATAATCACCGATTAACTGTGAAGCACTACCACTCTCTGCCGGTGTAGAAGCCGACTTTTCTAATAATTTATGTAGTACATTGTTGTTACTGTCAGAAAGAACATTAAAACTACTCCATCTACTTTCTTCCTCCGGTATTGGGTTATTTTTTAACCAATTTCCACACGCAAATTCGTAGAAATCATCCTGTGGGCGAACCGTAGTATCCATATACTCAAATTCCAAAGAAAGAAGACTATCTTTTTTAGGAGTTTCAACAGATTGATGGTTTTCTACTATTTCGGTCTCTTTTGTTTTATGTGCTGAGTTCTGTGATTCACAAGCTAATAACGCCAATGAAAAAAAAGATAAATATTGTAAGTTTTTCATATTCATGATTATATTCTTCGCGAATATACAATTTTTTTCAAGTCTTTAAAAGCTATTCACACAAACAAAAAAAAGAGTACTACGCTCCTACGAAGTACTCTTTTATAAAAATTATAACTAGTTTATACCCTTAAAATATTTATTCTTCCTCTGCTAAAACATTTACATGTCCGATAAACTTATGTTCTTCATTATTTATAATATCCACCACCTCAATTTTCCAAATATAAGTATCAGTTTTAGCCAATTTACCATTTATCATTCCATTCCAACCTTTATCCAATTGTTTGGTTTCAAAAACGATATGCCCCCATCTGTCAAACACCCTAAAAACATAGGTATCTGTTCGTATTCCCGAAAGTATCGGAGTAAATATATCATTCAAATTATCGTTATTGGGTGTAAATGTATTGGGAACGTATATTAAAATATCTTCCCAAATCGTTACATTTTTACATACCTCATCCGAACATCCATTAGTATTGGTTGCAGTCAAACAAACTTGATATACACCTCCATGTTCACTAGGGAAAGTATGCGTAATATTCTCTGTAAAATACTTAATCGTATCTTTATTTACATCGATAATATCCCATTCGTAAGAAACCGCTCCACTTGTTTGATTGTCAAACATCACTTCCGGAGTAAAAGTAGTAGGTTTACTCGGTGTATAATTAAAATCAACGAAAGGTGGTTGATCTACACAAATATAACTCGGAATCGAATCATAACTTACACAACCTTCCGGTGAAGAAATCTCTAATCCAACTGTATAACAACCGGGATTATTATAAATATGCCCTGCATTATCCGGAGTAACTGCGGTAAAACCATCTCCAAAGAACCATTGTTGAGTATAAGCAGAAGGTACACCTGTTGCCTCAAATAAAACAGATAATGGAGGACAACCGGATGTTTGATTCGCGGAAAAAGAATAAACAGGTGGTTCTACTACTGTTACCACAACTGATGCTGTATCACTCGGAGTTTCGCAACCATCTGTAACTATTACAGAATAAGTTGTCGTCATAGTTGGCTGAGCCATTACATTTGAACCAATTCCCAAACCATTATCCCAAGTAAATGTATAAGGAACACCTTGCCCTCCAATTGCAGAAGCATACAAAAAAGCCGTATCTCCCAAGCAAATTGTTGTATCATTGGTTGCTGTAACTACCAGATTAGGATAAATATTGACATCAATACACTGAGATCCGGACGAACATCCGGCACCATCATTAACCGTAATACAATGTGTTTCTTGAACGGTTGGAGAAACCGAAATCGAAGGAGTTGTACTACCATCATCCCAAGAATAAGTATATGGTGGCGTTCCTCCACTTATAGCAGGAGCTAATATTGCCGTTCCACCGTTACAAATAATGGTATCCTGAACACCTACTACTATTCCCCCAAAAGGTCCTTCTGAAAAATTTAAAGTACATCCATTTCCATCTGTAATATCAAAACCATATACATCACCAGCTTGTAAATTTGAAACCGTTACTAATCCACCATCAGCCACAGAGGTTACAGACAAGGAAACTCCAGAAGGCGTTAAATTCGACAACGTAAAATTAGAACCATCATATTGAGCATAGCCTCCTGAAATGGTTACTTCTGAGGTACTACTTGCACAACTCTCATTAAAAGTTGTAGTTATCGGCTGAAGATACGTTATTGCAATTGCATCTCCCACATCAAAACAAGCCTCATCATACACCTGATTGGCTCCATTATATAAAGTTACGGGAGCTATGTAAATCGTATTATTGGTTATAGTTACTCCATTAGCTGTTAAATTATCCAACAAAGGAGAAATTCCCCCCGTATTTGTTTCTATAAAATTACCTAACGTACCGGTAAAATACCCGGTAAAACAAGGGTCGTTAATAGGCGAAGTATTGGGAGTTGGAGGACAAAAATATACAGCAAAACCTAAATCGGGATCATAAGTAGCACCATTAATAATTCCTTGATCAAGTGGATTTGTAAAATCATTATTGGTTTGTATAGTAATCTGGTCACCATCACACAATACATAGTTATTTGTACTACTCCCATTAATCGTTACCGACAAAGTACCTGCATCGGCATTACACATACAAGCTGCCGGAGCCACGTAATTTTGAGTAAAAGTACACGTTGTATCATCTGTAAAATGAGCTGTTATATCACAATTTGCTCCATTAGAAGAAAGACCGGTAAAACTATAATTTTGCGATGTTCCGAATGGAGCATTGAACGTCAGTTGATTTCCAGAGCAATCTTCGACTATAAGTTGACCGGTAGCAGGAGCATCGGTAAAAGAAATAACTCCCGTTACACTATATTGATTATTCGTACCATCACAAGAAGATACAGTTGTCGTAATGTCGGAAATAGTACAAGGATTCACAATCGAACAATCAGTAGAACCTGAGCCACCTGTTTGTTGTGCCGTTATATCTGTGGGACTGTTAGAATAGTTAGTTATCAATACTATATAATAATCTCCTGCTTGAGCATTAGGAATATGAATCACTTCAGTAGCTTGTGGATCAAAACTACAATCTACCGTATTACCGCAAGGATATGAACTCACTTCACCCAGACCTGATCCACAAGGAAGTTGTAAAAATCCAGGATTCCCATCATCATACGTTAATTGAGAAGTACAAGGAGCTGTTGGAGAAGAAAAAGGTCCCCAACAGGTAAAATCTACATCCACATTTTGTGAATTTGTTAAAGTTATGTCTATATTCCCCGAATTAGCAACTTGCAAAAAATACCAAGCCGGATTGGGTTGACTTCCCAAACAGGAATAATCGGGACCACTTTCTGCTGTCGTATTGGTAGAAGCCGGGAATGTATAGGATTGGTCTGAACAAAACGGATTAGCACCTAAACAGTTTGCTCCTTGTGCATTGATTTCTCCCCAAAATGAAAACAACAAAAGAGCCAAAACAAATACATTATTTTTCATTTTCTTCCAACTTTAATAATTCTTGTTTTGCTATGGCTATTTCTTTATCAATTTTTTCGTACCATCCTGTTTCTTCGGCTTGAGTATTATAATACGGAGAACTTTTCATCGCTTCTTTCTTCACTTCCAAAGCCTGAATAAATTTTGTATAATATTCTTTATTCTTAACATGATACGTTGTTGTTACCATGTTAGTTGTTGTTTTAGGTATTTTTACTTGTTCTTGTGTTTTCTTAGGTGTAACTTCTTTAGAGTTAACAACTACCGGCTTAACAAGATTATAATTCACTTCTTGAGCCTTTGCTACTTGAACTCCCACTACAAATAGAGCGAAAAGTACTAATCTGTTCTTTTTCATTTTTATAATGTTTCTAATATGCGGACGACAAATAATTGAAAGGGTTGCTTTCTTATCACAATTTCTTATGTTTTTCTACACAAATCGTTTATCGACTTCCATTACTTCACCGCATTGCTTACAGGTTCTTAATTCTTCTGAACCATAAAATTTTCTAAATACCGGCAAGAAATCTTTTTCTATATTTTCTAACTCAAAATACTCTTCATAGAGCTTGCTGTTACACTTATCACAAAACCAAAGCAAGCCATCTTTCATACCCGTCCCTTTTCGTACACGTTCGATGACCAAACCTATGGAATGTTCTGTTCGAATGGGTGAATGTGGGACTCTAGCAGGCAACAAAAACATTTCTCCTTCTTTTATCTCTACGTCAACCGATTTTCCTTCTTGTTGAATTTTTACAGTTATATCTCCTTCTATTTGATAAAATAGTTCTTCGGTTTCATTATAGTGGTAATCCTTACGAGCATTAGGACCTCCAACTACCATTACTATATAATCATCTGATAATGGATATAAATTTTTATTCGCAACCGGTGGTTTTAATTTATCGCGATTGTCTTCTATCCATTTTATAAAATTGAACGGTTTTGCTATTGGCATAATCGGAATGTTATGAATCTTAGTTATTGTATTTCACTCTTAGTTATGAATTGACCTTGAGCTACTTTGCTAAATTAGGTAAAAATCGAGAGTTTTCCTTTTGTATTTCCACTATTTTATCAACAGGTAAAAGTAAGGTGTTGTTCTAAATTTTGATTCTCGGACTAAGAAAACTTAACTCCATTTTCTTTGCACTTATCTCAACTGCGTTAGGGATTGTATCCCTAACACGAGCAAAATAGACGGTATAAAGCGTTTTTTGATTCCTTATCCGTCTTCATAAAAATTTTCCATAGCTGGGGCTATGCTCAATGCAATGAACTTTATGGAGAATTTGAAGAATTTATTTTTTTCAAGACTTAGGCGTAAAATTTTTGTTGTAACGAGTTACTACAAAATTTTACAACGACAGTATTGAGAAAAAGAAAGATTCAAAAATTCTTAAAGTTTATTGTTTTGAGCATAAGCAAAAGAATTTTTCATCGTCT
>JALTUD010000191.1 GCA_027047735.1 Flavobacteriales bacterium
AACACGCCGTTCTATCCCTAACGCAGTTGAGGTAAGTGCAAAGAAAATGGAATTTAGTATTCTTAGACGATGAATATTTTCTTTGCATAGCCCCAGCTATGGAAATAAAATATGAAGAAGTATAAGGGTACTAAAAACATTTTATTGTGCTTAGATTAACTGTGTTAGGGATACCAATCCCTAACGCGAGCTGATTTTTATTAACGTTTATCACCTATTCTTAATAACTCTACTCAAAAAAGATAGAAAAAAAGCAACCTTTTGATAAATTTGCGTTAGACCTTAAAGTTTGAATATGTTTGTTGTTAAATTAACGGTAATATTGTTGAGTATATTGTATCTCTCCACTTTTGGAGGGTACGCTCAATGTAGTGTTTCCGTTGGCAATGACCTAACTTTAAATTGTACAACAACTTCAGCGGTATTAAATGCAACAGCAACGGGTACAGCACCTATAACCTACCAATGGACACCTTCAGCAGGGTTAGACAATCCTACATCAGCAACACCAACCGCAACACCAACTAACACCACTACCTATGTTTTGCAAATTACTACTTCAGGGGGATGTACAGCTACTGATAGTGTTATAATAAACGTAGATAATTCAATACCAAATGCTGACGCTGGAAATAATGCGACTATAGATTGCGTCAATTTAACAGCTCCTCTTGATGGTTCGAACAGCGATAATGGTACATATCTTTGGACACCTTCAACGGGATTAGATAACCCGACTTCGCTCACGCCTATAGCAACACCGACATCAACAACAACTTACACCTTGCAAGTAACCGCAGCTAATGGTTGTACAAATACCGATAATGTTTCAGTTACAGTAAGTGTTTCCCCCCCCAATGCTGATGCAGGAAACGATATTACGATTGATTGCAATACTCCTACTGCCGTTTTAGATGGCTCAAACAGCGACAACGGAACGTATCTTTGGACACCATCAACAGGATTAGATGACCCTACTTCTGCAACTCCGACTGTTTCAGTTCCTGCGGGCACAAATACTACTTATACGACAACTTACACCTTACAAGTTACGGGAAGTAATGGTTGTATAGCAACAGATAACATGCAACTAACAGTAGATATGACTCCACCAACAGCTAATGCAGGTCCTGATTTAGGAACGACTTGTGCGAACTTAAACGCTCAATTAAACGCTAGTGGAGGTGTTAGTTATTCATGGTCTCCAACGTATGCCCTTAGCAATCCGAATATAGCTAATCCAATTGCAACTCCGGCTCTTCCGACTGTTTACACCGTTACGGTTACTGGTGCTAATGGTTGTGTTGCAACAGATAATGTTTCGGTAGTAATTAATGATGTAATTCCTAATGCACAAGCAGGAACTGATATAGAGCTTTGCGGTATTTATTCTACTTTTTTGAATGCTGATGTTTCAGGTAATTTACCAACGGATATTAAAATGTGGAGCGTCGATCTTACCTTTCCGTTAGGACCCAATCCTTCAAATTTAACGTTGAGTGACCCATATAATCCAAACGCTACATTAACAGGACTGCAAGAGGGAACTTATCGATTGTTTTGGACGGTTTCTAACAATGTTTGCCCACCAATTACAGATACCTTATTGATTAAAGTTTATGATCCGCCACAAAATCAAGTGAGTCAAGGAACAGCCGGTATTGACGATAGTATTTGTGGTGTTACAGAAGTCGATTTAAATGCGAATGTACCCATTGGAACTGCCTCTGGAAAATGGGATTTGAATGCAAATTTTGCGAATCCGAGTACCAACCTTGTTTTTTCGGATTCTGCTGCTCCCAATTGCCATATATCGAATCTAACGGAAGGTGTTTACTCTTTTATATGGACAGTGAGCAACGGAACATGTCCAAGTGCGGAGGATACGGTATTGATTAACGTATATAATACTCCTGTTGCCGATGCGGGAACTGACATCGATTTGTGTAACGTTTTTAGTACAACCTTAAACGGTAATATTCCTGCAGGAACATCAACGGGGATTTGGGCGGAAGAAAGTAATTTTAATTCACCTTCCGTAGTGTCTTTTGATGACGCGACCTTGCCCAATGCTACCATTTCTAATCTTATCGAAGGAACATATCATTTGGTGTGGACGGTTTCTAACGGAAATTGCCCGAAAGCGATGGATACTGTTTTTGTAAAGGCTTACAACCCTCCCGTTGCCGATGCCGGATTGGATGCTTCTGTTTGTGGGATTGATACATTATATTTTGATACGTTATATTTCCTAAACGCTACTCAGCCCGCAGGAACTTCCACGGGGAAATGGACATTAGATGCTTCGTTTAATAATACGACTTCAACGGTAGAAATTATCAACGATACTTCTTACAACAATGCTGGCGTTACGCACTTATTAGAAGGAGAATATCAATTTGTCTGGACAGTAAGCAATGGTACTTGTCAAGATGCTACGGATGTTATGCATGTTTATACTTTTGATAAGCCTTTTTCCAATGCAGGACAAGACCAAGAACTTTGTGCTACTTATACCGTGGATATGACGGCTCTTCCAACTGTTGGAACATCGACGGGATTGTGGAGCAATACTACGGGAAATCCTTCAACCATTACGTTTTCGGATGCAACTTCTCCAACAACAAGTACTTCGGGATATGCGGAAGGAGAATATTTTTTAATATGGACTGTTTCCAATGATAATTGTAATCCGGTGAGTGATACGGTTAAAATAACCATATACGATCAGCCTGTTGCCAATGCCGGTGAAGATTTTGGGATTTGTGCTACGTCAACTGCTGTTTTAGACGCTGTTCCTCCTGTTGGAACTGCTCATGGCTATTGGCGAGAAGATTTGAATTTCGGAAATCTGACAACTATTCATTTTTTAGACAGTTCATCTTACAATACACAAAGTTCGGGATATATCGAAGGGACTTATCAACTTATTTGGACGATGAGTAATGGTGTTTGTACAGATAGCTTGGATACTCTTCAAGTAACTATGTACAACCTCCCAAGTGCGGATGCGGGTGCTGACCAATATCTATGTGAATTGGATACGGTTCAGTTACATGGAGTAGGAGAGGTGGGAACTGCTCATGGTCATTGGGAATACAATCCGACACCTCCTTCTGTCCCTCTTTTTAGAGATGCTACGGATTCTGCTACATGGGTTGATGGGTTGGTTGTTGGGGATTATGAAATGATTTGGATTGTAGAAAACGGAGTTTGCCCTGCTGATACCGATACCTTAGTTATCATTAATCAAGAACGACCTGTTGCGATTGCTGACTATCCAAGTTTAACTTGCGATAATGAATGCTTTGATTTAATTAGTCTTTCGACAACTCCTGTTGGAACTACCTTAATGCTTAATTGGGAAATTGATAATGTAACGTATTCCGATAGCGTTCAAGAACTTTGTCTTACAGAGGTGGGAACGTATCCGTTGCGTTTAATTGTTGAGGCTAGTAATGGTTGTAAAGATAGTTTAATCGGCAATTCGGATATAACCGTTCAACCCTCCCCGACAGCAGGTTTTGAAATGGTTTTTGAAGGTGATTCTTTGATTGAAATTGAACCTGTGCATATTGTTAATACATCGTCAAATGATGTAACCAATATAGTATATAGCATGGGAACAGGTGATACTATAAAGAAAGATGAATTTATTTATTTTTATGAGAACTATGGTTTATACGATGTAACGCAATGGGTGGAAAATCAATACGGTTGTAGAGATTCTCTTACATTAGGACAGCCTATTGCTAAACGACGAACTATTTTTGTTCCCAACACATTTACTCCTAATAAAGATGGAGTAAATGATGAGTTCGCTCCCATTACATGGGCTTTTTCTCCTGAATTTTACGAGTTTACAATCTATGATAAATGGGGAGCTATGATTTTTAGGACAACATCAATGGATATGAAATGGGACGGAACTTATAAAGGGGAATATGTAAAAGATGGAGCTTATATTTGGCAATTGAGATACATGTATGCCAATAGCAATGAAATCTTATTTGAAAAAGGCCATGTGAACGTATATAAATAGAAGTTTGCATATAAAGTCTTATTTCGTACCTTTGGGCTATGATAGAAATTAAAAAGTGGTTTGAGATTTTGACTTTTATATTGCCTTTTTTTTTACAAGGCTGTTCCTCTACTAATCAAACATCAAGTGATTCAGATACTTCGGGTATAGAAACGGAAGCAATAGAAGGTTATGACAGGACACTTTGTTTTCCGCTTAATTATTCTGTTGTAAATATGTCTAATACCGAAGATATTAAACTTCTGGTAAAAGGACAACCCGATTTATTAAAAGATTTTTTTGATACCTATATGTCAGAACAAATGCCTTCTTTTGATTTTACATTGGTTGATGAAAAGTGTAACTACGAAATAGATGTTGAAGAGTTAATTTTTAAAGAGTTTAATCTTCAAGTAGAAGGACCTGAAGTGAATGTAGCTATGGTTCATATTGATTATATTTTTAAAACGGCATTGAAAGATACGTTGCTTTTTAGTGAAATTAATAAAGAAAGTATACCTCCTTTCGAACCTACAGTTTTTCAAGATATGTGTAACGAGTTAGCTGTAGATGTTCTGACAAAAATCAAACGAATAGTAGATGCTCAAAACCCTGAATAATAACGTTTTTTGTTTACTGATTGGATTCCTATTGTTATCGGGTTATGGTATTTCTCAAACTCAAAAACAATTGATGAATTATGCTGAGCTAAACGAGAAAGCCGGAGATTATTATGGAGCTTCTATTTACTACAAACAAGCACTCCTGTTAGACTCTTCTAATATTGATTTGCTATACAAATATGCAACATCACTTCGTTTGTATAACAATTACCCTTTAGCACGATATTATTACCAAAAAGTTTGGGACAAAGACAAAGGCGGGAGAATCTATAAAGATGCTGCGTTTTGGGTGGCTAGTATGCTGAAATATGAAGGGGAATACAGAGCATCCTCTAAAGTATGGCGTAAGGTAAAATCAAAATACGGTAGAAACAAAAAAAGTTACGAATACAGAAAAGCAAAACAAGAAGCTCTATCTTGTAGTTATGCAAACCGTGTAAAAAACGAAGTCGTACCAAATGTTGAGGTGCAAAATATAGGCACTCCCGTCAATACAATAAATTCCGAATTTTCAGCTTCGTATTTAGATTCAAATTTGATTTTCAGTTCACTGAGAGCAGTATCATTGAATAATGAATTGGAAATAGCCGATGAAGATTATACGGCAAAAATATATCTATCCAAAAAGAAGGATAGTTTATGGAATACCCCCATAGCCTTGCCTGAAGATATAAACAGTAAGCAAATTCATACGGCAAATGGTTCGTATGACACCCAACGAAAAATACTTTACTTTTCGAGGTGTGACAGCTTAAACGGATGCAAAATTTATAAGGCAATATACAAAGGAAATACAAAGGTATCCATAGAAGAACTCCCCGAAAGAATCAATGCGAAAGGGAGCAATACAACACAACCTTCTTTCGCACAAATAGGTGATAAACGTTACCTGTTTTTTGTTTCCAATCGAAACGGAGGTCAAGGTCGTATGGATATTTGGTTTAGTCAAATTTTAGATGCCGGAACTTATTCCAAACCTAAGAATTTAGGAAAGATTATCAACACCCCTGATGATGATATTTCACCTTTTTATGATACCCTTGAACACGTTCTTTATTTTAGCTCTCCGTGGCACTTGGGATTAGGAGGTATGGATATTTTCAGTATCGAGGGAACTCCGGAAAATTTTACGGGAGAACCAAAAAATCTTTTACCTCCCTTTAACTCGCAATGGAATGATATGTATTTTACCATTTATTCCAAACACAAAGGGAAAAGAGAAGGTTTTTTAACGTCTAACAGGTTAGGAAGCCTCTATAAAAAAGGGCCTACGTGTTGCAATGATATTTATTCGGTAGAAATAATTAGCGAAGAAGAAGTAGCCCAAAAACAAGAGATAGTTACCTTGGAAGATTTAAACAAATACTTACCCGTAACACTCTATTTCCATAACGACCGGCCGGGACCTAAAAGCATGGATACCACCGTAGATATTTCATATTTAAAGACCTATTCGTATTACAAAGAGTTAAAACCAAAATACAAAGAAGAGTACAGTAAAGGATTAGAAGATGAAAAAGCACTGGAAGCAAAACTCGATATCGATGATTTATATAAACACTATATAGATAAAGGCGTAAAAGATTTAAACTTGTTTACTAAACTATTGTTAGACGAGCTGAATAAAGGACAAAAAATCGAAGTAACCATAAAAGGATTTGCCAGTCCTTTGGCAAAGACAGAATACAATGTCAACCTTACCAAACGAAGAATTTCAAGTCTTATCAACTACCTAAAAGAATATGATAACGGCGTATTTATTCCCTATTTAAACGGTACGGCATCCAACGGAGGAGTGTTAACTTTCGTAAAGATTCCTTTCGGCGAATATACAGCAAGCAATTCTGTCAGCGACAATTACAATGATCAAAGAAACTCTGTATATAGTAAAGGTGCGGCTCTAGAGCGAAAAATAGAAATACAATCCGTAACCTATGCCGATAAGCAAGGAGATTATGCCCGTTTATCCGTAGGCTCGGGTACTTATGATTTCGGAAAAGTCGAGCAAGGCGAACCTCTAAAACATACATTCATCTTAAAAAACACAGGTAATGCTCCCCTGGTTATAAATGAACTCCTTCCTTCTTGCGAATGCCTGACCATCAACGCCGACAAAAAAGAAATTCAACCCGGAGATGAAGGAAAAATAACCCTGATTTGGAACACGAGCAATAAAGAAGGAAAGCAAGTAGAGTTTGCGACCATAAAAGCAAATTCATTCCCTAAGATAAAACGATTAGTCGTAACAGCCGAAATATTTAAATCATTAAAGTAAGTTGGGCGTTCCCTTTACGGCATAAAACTATTTTGCGTTCCAACGCGAAAATAGTTTAACGCCGTAAAGGTCGGGCTATCACTACTCACTCTTTTGTGTTGCATAAGTGCAACAACACAAAAGGAGTTCAAACACGCCGTTCTATCCCTAACGCAGTTGAGGTAAGTGCAAAGAAAATGGAATTTAGTATTCTTAGACGATGAATATTTTCTTTGCATAGCCCCAGCTATGGAAATAAAATATG
>JALTUD010000192.1 GCA_027047735.1 Flavobacteriales bacterium
TATCCGAGAGAACTTTGGAATTACAAAAAAGACGATTTATTAATGCTTTTGGTTACATTCGTTGTAACCTTGACCATAGGAATAAAAGAAGGAATAATGATAGGTGTTTTATTATCATTAGCTCTTTTGATTTATAGAAGCACCAAACCACATATAGCTGAATGCGAAAGGGTAGAAGGTACCGATTATTATAGAAATGTAGAACGCTTTGAAAATACAACAGAAAATCCCGAAGTACTCATTATTCGATTAGACGGACAACTTTATTTTGCCAACATTGATTTTTTCAAGCAAGAACTAATGGAAAAAGTAGAAGCTAAAGGAAAACAACTTAAATTAGTCGTTTGGAATGCCGAAAGCGTCAATCATTTAGATTCAAGTGCAGTTATTATGCTAAAAAATATTATATTTGAACTACGTGAAAAAGGTATCCTATTTGCCGTAGCAGGAGCCAAAGGACCTATAAGAGATTTATTATTCAAAAGTAAACTGGCAGAAATAATCACACCTGATTTAATGTTTGCCGAAGTCAGCAAAGCTATAGAATGCGTAGAAAATAAAACACATGCAGACTTACAAAAGAAATGTAAACAAATAGCACTGCAAAGAAACACTTAAAAACAACAAAACTATGTCATCATGCGGAACAGGATGCGGTTGTGGAAGTAATGTACCCAACAGACCAACACGACCACTAATTACCAAAAACAAAGTTAACAAAGACCTACAACATTATTGGGAAACCATCTACAATGTAGTGGACCACGAAAAAAGCGGGTGGTATGAGAAAAAACCCGAACCTACTATTCAGTTAATAGAAAAAAGTAACATCAGCAAAGACGACCACATCTTTATTGCAGGAGCAGGAACAACCACGTTGGTTGATTATTTATTAGATAACAATTACACCAATATTACCGTTTCCGATATAAGTTCTACTGCTTTAGAAATTTTAAAAGAACGCCTAAAAGACCAAGCCAACACCATAAATTGGCTAGTTGATGACCTAACCCATCCCGAAAAATTACAACAAATACTACCGGTAGATTTATGGATAGACAGAGCCGTATTTCATTTTTTTACCGAAACAGAAGACCAAAAAACATACATAGATTTACTAAATAAATTAGTAAAACCGAGTGGAAAAGTAATCATAGCCACTTTCAACCTAAAAGGAGCAACTAAATGTAGCGGATTACCCGTAAGACGCTATAACGAACTGATGCTCAAAGAAAAATTATCCCCCGAATTTGAACTTCAAGAAAGCTTCGAAACTCTATATACGATGCCCTCAGGCGATACTCGTCCCTATTTATATACCCTATTCAAAAAACTATAAAGTATAAATATTTAGGGCGTTCCCATTACGGCATAAAAAAGCAGTTTCGTTCGCACTACCCCCACTACACTACTTTTTAACGCCGTAATGGTCGGGCTATCCGCTATATCTTTTGGGTTGCATATATGCAACAACCCAAAAGGATGCCACTTCTATCCCTAACGCGATAAAAACAATTAAATTTCTTGTAATCAATATCGTAACAAAAAGGCATAATTCAGATATAAAAAAAGCCTTAAAACATATCTGCTTTAAGGCTTACGTGGGCCCAGCTGGGCTCGAACCAGCGACCCCTTGTGCCGAAAGCTTTCGGCAGAGTCAATATTATTATAAAGTTTCGTTGAAAATTTTATCTTTTAATTCAGGATATTTAACAATATTCCTAATGTATTTCGAAGATTTCATTGATTTGATTTTCCTTTCAATTCTAATAGCGTGATCATAAGTTTTAGTTTCAAAGACTAAAAAGAGTTTCCAATCATCCGCTTTAGCAGTAAATCTATGATTACCGTAAGTTTTATCATTATGTTTTTTCAGACGATTATCCACCTTATCATTAGTCGCCCCAATGTAAAACTTATTTAATTTTAGACTATGAATAATGTAACAAAAAGGCATAATTCAGATATAAAAAAAGCCTTAAAACATATCTGCTTTAAGGCTTACGTGGGCCCAGCTGGGCTCGAACCAGCGACCCCTTGATTATGAGTCAAGTGCTCTAACCAACTGAGCTATGGGCCCGAAACAAAAATAAATTTTGTTTTGCGAGTGCAAATA
>JALTUD010000193.1 GCA_027047735.1 Flavobacteriales bacterium
AAGGCATTGTGCAAGAGGTGTTATTTTTTTAACAAAATAATTTACGTTTTGCTTGTTTTAATCATAGAATACGTTAGGGATAGAACGGCGTGTTTGAACTCCTTTTGTGTTGTTGCACTTATGCAACACAAAAGAGTGAGTAGTGATAGCCCGACCATTACAGCGTTAAAAAGTAGTGTAGTGCAACGAAACTGCTTTTTTATGCTGTAATGGGAACGCCCAAATCATCCACTTACAACGTTGCTATACATTTTAATTCTATGGCTATCGGTGTAGGTAATGAATTGATTTCCACAGTGGTTCTGCACGGTTGGTTGTCCTTAAAATATTCGGCATAAATTCGGTTATAGGTATGGAAATCTCGCTTCATATTCACGAGAAAAACGGTTACATCAATCAATTTGTCCCAACTCGAACCGCTTTCTTCCAAAATTACTTTTACGTTATCGAAAACGGCACGGCATTGTGCTTCAAAATCGAATTTGATGAAATTTCCATTCTTATCTAATTCCAGTCCTGGAACTTTTGAGTCGCTACCGTCCGAACCTGCCACACGAGGACCTACGCCCGACAAAAACAAGAGGTTTCCTGCCTTTCGTGCGTGCGGATATAAGCCCACGGGTTTGGGTGCTTTATGAGTGCTTATTTTTTCGTTCATTTCTTAATTATTTGTTTGCTATTTCGTTTTTATTTGCCAATTGACCACAAGCCGCATCAATGTCTTTCCCGCGACTTCGCCTGATGTTTACGATGATGTTTTTTTGCTCTAAAAACTGTGCGAAATCATCTACTTTTCTGCGGTCGGCTTGTTGATATTTGCCTCCGTCTATACTGTTGTATTCTATGATATTGACTTTGCAAGGTACGTTTTTGCAGAACTCCGCCAATTCGCGTGCATCTTCTATCGTATCGTTAAAATCCTTGAATACGATGTACTCAAACGTAACTCTTTTACCGGTTTTTTCGTGGAAATATCGCAATGCGGCAGCCAACTCTTCCAACGAATTGCTTTCGTTAATTTCCATAATGCGACTTCGCTTTTGGTCGTTTGCCGCGTGCAAAGAAAGTGCAAGATTAAAACGAACCTCATCGTCTGCCAATTTTTCGATCATTTTGGCAATTCCCGCCGTAGAAACCGTTATCCGTTTCGGCGACATTCCCAACCCTTCGTCTTCGGTAATTTTTTCAACCGATTGCAAGACATTTTTATAATTCAGCAAAGGTTCTCCCATTCCCATATATACGATATTGGTTAGAGAACTTCCGTAGGTTTCCTTAGCTTGGCGGTTAATCAACACCACTTGGTCATAAATCTCGTCCGGATTAAGGTTTCTCACCCTTTTTAGCTTGCCCGTAGCACAAAAATCACACGCCAAACTGCAACCTACCTGCACCGAAATACAAGCCGTCATCCGTTTGCCGGAAGGAATCAACACACCTTCTACAATTGCTCCGTCTGCCAATTTAAACACACTTTTTATCGTCCCGTCGTTACTCTTTTGCGAAGTAGCAACCGTTAAATATCTAATCTCAAAATGCTTTTTTAGTTTATCTCGAAGAGCCAATGACAAATTGCTCATTTCATCGAAATCCGTTACCGATTTTTTCCAAAGCCACTCATACACCTGTTTAGCCCTGAAAGGCTTCTCCCCTATTTCCGTAAAATAATCCTTTAATTCCTCTCTCGAAAGTTGCCGAATGTCTGTCTTCTTAATTTGCGTATCCATAGTCTTTTGACGGTTGAACAACAAAACTACAAATAATTGCAGAATAATAAGCGAAATGTAGGTTACTATCATTTGAGCGTTCCCTTTCAAGAATAAAAAATAGCCGTTTCACTCACTATTTTTTACTCTTGAAAGGTCGGGCTATCCACTATATCTTTTGGGTTGCATATATGCAACAACCCAAAAGGATGCCGTTTCTATCCCTAACGCGGAATGAAATAAGTGCTAGAAAGTGGAATTTGTAGTTCTCAGACGATGAATATTTTCTTTGCTTATGCTCAAAACAACAAACTTTAAGAATTTTTGAATCTTTCTTTTTCCCAATACTGTCGTTGTAAAATTTTGTAGTAACTCGTTACAACAAAAATTTTACGCCT
>JALTUD010000194.1 GCA_027047735.1 Flavobacteriales bacterium
CCTCCTAAAACAGCCACATCTTCCTCTAAGGTTACGTTAAGCAAAACAACATCGGAAGAACGTTCAAGTTTAATCTGTTTTTCTATGGCTTTGTATCCAACAAAACTATAAACAATTGTAAACTCTCCTTTCTGCAACTCTAAAAAATATTCTCCTTCGATATTGGTCGTTGTTCCGTAAGTGGTGTTTTTAACATAGACATTCGCAAAAGGAAGTGGGTTTCCTTTGGCATCAAGCACCTTACCTTTTAAAACTCCGGCGAAAGAAAAAGAAAAAAAAGAGAAAAGAAAAAAAAGAAGTAATATTAATCTCATTTAAACATTTTTGAAAGTAAGACGAACAAAATCTGCTTTTGTTACATTGATATTAATATTACTCCTCACGATAAATCTATTCATAGATAGGTTTAAATACAGAAGGACTATCTTCGTGCATAATTTGATATACAGCATCAAAAATATCATCTACACTTGGTTTTGAGAAATAATCTCCGTCTGAACTGTAAGCCGGACGATGAGCTTTGGCTGTTAATGTTTTAGGTTGAGCATCCAAGTAGTAATATCCTCCTTGATTTTGCAACACTTGTTGCATCATATATGCTGTTGCCCCTCCTTCAAAATCCTCATCTATAAATATGATTTTATTCGTTTTCTTTAAGGATTCCACAATTTTATGTTCTATATCAAACGGGATTAAGGTTTGCACGTCTATCAACTCTACGGATATACCAACTTCTTGTAATTGTTTAGCTGCTACTTCACATAAATTAAAAGTAGAACCATAACTCACGACCGTAACATCCGTACCTTCTTTCACTATTTCAGGGATTCCGAGCGGTGTTTTGAATTGCGTCAAATTCTCCGGCATTAATTCTTTGGTTCTGTAACCATTCAAGCACTCGATAACCAAAGCGGGGTCATCTCCTTCTAAAAGCGTATTATAAAAACCTGCGGCTTTTGTCATATTTCTTGGGACACAAACGTGAACGCCTTTTACCAAATTAATAATCCCGGCCATTGGCGACCCGGCGTGCCAAACCCCCTCTAATCTATGCCCTCTTGTTCGAACGATTAAAGGTGCTTTTTGCCCTCCTTTAGTTCGCCATTGCACCGTTGCCAAATCATCACTAATGACTTGCAATCCATATAAGAGATAATCTAAATATTGGATTTCAGCAATAGGTCTGAGACCTCTCATTGCCATACCGATGCCTTGACCGATGATAGTAGCTTCTCTAATTCCCGTATCAGACACTCGCAGTTCTCCAAATTGTTCTTGAATACCTTCCATAGACTGGTTTACGCCTCCTATTTTTCCGGTATCTTCTCCAAAAGTTACCAACTCCGGATATTTTTCAAATAGACCTCTGAAATTTTCTCTCAAAACTATTCGACCATCTACTTTTTGTGGATTATCTCCATATTCAGCGGCTACTTCTTGTATCAAAAGAGGTGAATTTTCAGACTCGGAATATAAATGAGAACTGTATTTGTCTTTCGCTTCTTCAATTTTTTTGTTGTACCAATTAATCAAAGTAGTTTTAGCTACCGTTTGTTCACCACGAACCAATCGAAGAGCTTTTCTAACCGCACCCAATATGTCGCGACGGATAGGATCCATCGTTTTTTCCAAGTCGGTTTTTATCTTGGTGATAAAAACTTTTTGTTTGCTCTCGTCTGCTAGTTTTTGTAATAACATCAAGGCTTCATCTCTATCTTTTTTAATTTCCGCTAAGAAATTTGACCAAGCTAACTTTTGTTGTTTTCTTACTTCTTTCTTTGCTTCTTTTCTAATATTATCCAATTCTTCTTCATTTGCAAGCGGTTTACCGGCAAAATTATCGGAACTTAACATCCACTTTTTCATTTGGGCGATACAATCGTATTCTTCCGCCCAAGCCAATTGCTCGGGTGTTTTATAACGTTCGTGAGAACCTGATGTAGAATGCCCCTGTGGTTGAGTTACTTCTTGTACGTGGACAAATGAAGGGATATGTTCTTTTCTGGTTTTGGCAACCGCTTCTGCATACGTTTTTACCAAGGCAGGATAATCCCACCCTTTTACTTTATAAATATCATAACCGTTGGAATCTTTTGTTCGTTG
>JALTUD010000195.1 GCA_027047735.1 Flavobacteriales bacterium
TCAACAGGGTGTGGTAAAACGGAGCTTATCAGTATCAACGTAAATCCTCTGCCGGAGTTCAATACAACGGTTACGCCCGCTATTTGTCCGCAAAACAACGGTGCTATCGTAATAGACAGCATAGAAAACTCTGCTTCGCCCTATTGGTATAAAAACGGAAGCGGAACATGGCAAACCGCTCCTGTTTTTGGTTATTTGGCAGATAGTACCTACACTATAAGTGTAAGAGACAGCAATAATTGTGTTGTTACACAAAACATAACCGTCCCCGAGGAAGTAATCACCACCGCAAACTTTACCTACGAAGAACCCTTGCCTTATGTTCCCACAGAACTAACCTTTACCAATATCTCACAAAACAGCAATAGTTATCAATGGTATATCAACGGCGACTCCGTGTCGGACGCCGTAAACCTTAACACACAATTTGAAAACGAAGGCACTTACACCATAACACTAATCGCCTCAAATAACGGTCAATGCAAGGACACGCTAACCCGAACGTTGCAACTCAATCAAGAACGTTTTTTATACATTCCTAGTTTAAATAACGGAAATTTAATCATTTACTCACACGGTTATACAAGTGTAGTTTTACAACTGTACAATGCACTCGGGCAGGAAGTATTTCACCAAACACACGCTTTAAACTCACAACAAACCGAAATCGTCCCTCCACGTAAACTCGCCAAAGGCGTCTATTTCTACAACGCCACAGCCACCACAAACAATGGAGACGTTTATTATCTTAGCGGAAAGGTTGTGTTTTAGAAAAGAAGTACAGAATTTAATACCATTTGAATATTTAAAAGAGACGGAAGAAAGTAAGTTTTAGTTTTCTTAGGCGATGAATAAGTAAAATAAAAACACTTTACCAGGTGCTTACAATGTAAACTCGATTTTCAATCCGTCGTAAGCAACGTTAACGTTTGCAGGTAAACCTTCCGAAGTTTCTTTATGAGTTCCCATCAGATGACTAAGATGAGTTAAGTAAGCTTTTTTTGGAGCTAACTTTTCAATTAAATCCAAAGCCTCTTGCAATGTAAAATGAGAAATATGTTTTTCCTTTCTCAAAGCATTCAGCACTAAAACGTCTAAGCCTTTTAATTTTTCTTGTTCTTCTTCGCTGATAAAATTTGCATCGGTAATGTATGCAAAATTCTCTATTCGATATCCCATAACAGGCAATTTGTAGTGCATCACCTCGATAGGTGTTATTTTGTGATTCAGCACTTCAAAACCGTTGTCTTTATCAATTAAAGTAACGTTTATTTTAGGAATCCCGGGATACTCAAATTTAGGTTTAAACACATAACTGAACTCCCTGCATAAAGCCTCGTAAACATGCTCTGTACAAAACACTTCCATCGGCTTTTTACTTTTAAAATTAAACGCTCGTACATCGTCTAATCCCGCAATATGGTCTTTGTGTTCATGAGTGAAAAGTATAGCCTCCAAATGCTGAACATCTTCCCTTAACATTTGTTGTCTAAAATCCGGTCCTGCATCAATATTTATGTTTCCCTCGGTAGTTTCTATTAAAATAGAGCTACGCAATCTTTTGTCTTTGGTATCAAGGGATTTGCATACCTTACAATGACAAGCAATAACGGGCACACCTTGTGATGTCCCCGTTCCTAAAAATGTTATGGATTTTAGAGCCATAAGCTATTGTTTTTGTTCTATGTTCTTATAATCTTCCTCCGAGATGATTTCCCAACGACCTCCTTCGTTGTTTAGCACATCTTGAATGAAGAGTTTTTCCGGAAATTGTTTCGCGTTGAGTTCAAAAGATAATATCTTATCTCCCAACCTTTTCAATTCTACTAATTTTTCGTTGGAAATAACCTTAAAATAAACATCTATCCCTTTGTATTTTCTATACTGTGGAAACGTCATTATTTTCTGTATTTCACTTCTATTTCGTGAAGCTCCAACAAAGGTTTTAAGAAATTCTCTAATTGACTTATATCCAATTGGCTGGCTGCATCACAAAGAGCTTCATTGGGACAAGGATGAGTTTCTACAAACAAACCGTCAACTCCGGAAGCTACTCCGGCACGAGCAAGGGTTTCCAAATATTGTCGAGCACCACCAT
>JALTUD010000196.1 GCA_027047735.1 Flavobacteriales bacterium
GCCGTAGCTATGGAAATATTTTATGAAGAAGTATAAGGGAAATAAAAACGCTTTATACGGCTCTTTTCAATGTTTAAATGGTATAACCCTCAACTCGCAGTCTATGCTCGCATAGTTCTTCGTTCGCCATCGGCTGTCGCCTACTCACTACGGCTCAAGGCTGTTTTTCCTTTTCCTCACGCACTTAACTTAGTTCTATCTTATGGGAACTTCTGTACTACTCAAAACAATTGGCTTTTCGAGAAGTTTGAAGAGTTTATTTTTTTTTCAATACTTAGGCGTAAAATTTTGTTGTAACGGGTTACTACAAAATTTTACAACGACAGTATTGGAAAAAAGAAAGATTCAAAAAATCGAAAAAGCCGGTTGTTTTGAGTATATATCAAAAGCTATGCAGGGTTACTGCTTTGTAGAACTGTATCACGTAGCTTTTGAAACACACAACAAACAAAAGATACACACAAGCCACCGCGTAAACTCTTTTTTGTAAATATTATTAAAGCAATACAAATAAAAATTCATTGAAAAATCTTATATTCGCTGTCCAAAGAATATAAGTGTTTAATGTGGACATAAAAACAAGTCCGCAAAAAGAACTACAACAAGAAATATTAACTTAAATAATAATAACAAATGGCATTTGACATTGAAATGATTAAAGCTGTTTACGAACGTTATCCTGAACGTGTAGAAGCAGCAAGAAAAGTCCTTAACCGACCAATGACTTTAGCAGAGAAAATCCTTTATACGCATTTATGGGAAAATCCTGTTTTAGAAGCGTATGAAAGAGGAAAATCTTACGTAGATTTTGCTCCGGATAGAGTAGCAATGCAAGATGCAACAGCTCAAATGGCTTTATTGCAATTTATGCAAGCCGGTAAAAATAAAGTGGCAGTGCCTTCAACAGCTCATGCTGATCATTTGATTCAAGCAAAAGAAGGGGCTTCAAAAGATTTAAAGACAGCCGAAGTAACCAATGGTGAAGTTTATGAATTTTTAGGTTCGGTATGTAATAAATACGGAATTGGATTTTGGAAACCCGGAGCAGGAATTATACACCAAGTAGTCTTAGAAAACTATGCTTTTCCGGGAGGAATGATGATTGGTACAGATTCTCATACGGTAAACGCCGGAGGATTAGGTATGGTAGCTGTAGGAGTTGGAGGAGCTGATGCAGTTGATGTAATGGCAGGAATGGCTTGGGAGTTGAAAATGCCTAAGTTAATCGGTATAAAATTAACGGGTAAGTTAAACGGATGGACAGCTCCTAAAGATGTAATTCTTGAAGTAGCAGGAATCCTAACGGTAAAAGGTGGAACCGGTGCAATTATAGAATACTTCGGAGAAGGTGCTGAGTCAATGTCGGCAACAGGAAAAGGAACGATTTGTAATATGGGAGCAGAGGTTGGTGCTACAACATCAACATTCGGTTATGATGACTCTATGCGTCGTTACTTAAAAGCAACCGGAAGAGCGGATGTTGTTGAAGCCGCAGATAAAGTAGCGGAACACCTTACAGGTGATGCTGAAGTTTATGCAAACCCCGAAAAATATTTCGATCAAGTAATTGAAATTAATCTTTCTGAGTTAACCCCTCATTTAAACGGACCTTTTACGCCTGATTTGGCAACACCGGTTTCGCAAATGAAAGAAAAAGCAAAAGAAAACAATTGGCCAACGGATGTGGAATGGGCATTGATTGGTTCTTGTACCAATTCATCTTATGAAGATTTATCCAGAGCGGCTTCTATTGTAGAAGACGCTGTGGCAAAAGGAGTAAAAGCCAAATCTAAATTCGGTATAAATCCCGGTTCGGAACAAGTTCGTTATACAGCAGAACGGGATGGCTTTTTAGATACATTCAAGAAATTTGAAACCACTAAAATCTTTACGAATGCTTGTGGACCTTGTATAGGACAATGGGCAAGAGAAGGAGCAGAGAAAGAAGAAGTTAATTCAATTGTTCACTCTTTTAATCGTAACTTTAAGAAAAGAGCTGATGGAAACCCTAATACCTTAGCTTTTGTAGCTTCGCCTGAAATGGTGGCGGCAGTTGCAATAAGTGGTAAATTAGATTTTAATCCGATAA
>JALTUD010000197.1 GCA_027047735.1 Flavobacteriales bacterium
TTATTCTAGAAAAACCAACCGACATACCAACATAAATTTTATCTAGATAATTCCCTGAAACCGTAACATCGGTCTCTCCTACTCTACCCGAAGATTCTAATGTGTGTTTATGGATTATATTATCTCCGTACATTTCCGTGGTGTAATATACAGAACCGGAATCGTAAACAGGATTAATCAAATAATTGTTATACGCCATATAAGAATAATGATAATCGTAAGTTGAAAGATCTTCGGGTTGTATTCCGTTCCCTCTGTCAGCCAAAATATAAGAAAAAGAAGCGTTGTTTGTTCCTTCTATATTCATTGTTTTATTAAAGTCAGCCATTTTATTATACACCAAACCATATTGAAATTTCAACCACTTTTTACCTTGCTGATTTTTATACACTCCCACAAAACCGGCATTGTCTAAAGCCAAGTTTTCATTGGTAGCTGATTTACCCTTGTTATTCAAATAAGCTGAAATTGTATTGACTTGAAGATTTCCGGTTGCCATTTTCAATTTATTTTTAAACCGACCAAACCCCGCCGGATTAGTCGCAGAAACAGACATTTCTGCACCTAAAGCTCCAAAAGCTCCTCCCATACTTGCAAAACGTGCTGTCCCTTGCATATTGAGGTTAGAATAACGCAATAAATCTTCTTCGTTTTGTGCCTGTGCATAAAACACAAGAAGAGTAACAAAAACGGTTGGTATTAATTTTTTCATAACGGTATAGTTAGGTGTTTGAATGTAGAGTAAAAAGAGAAATCTCCCACTCTAACAACAAAAAACACGCCAATTTTAACAAATTTATAACATCGTTACATCCGCGAGCAATTTCGCTAAAATTTGTTAATTCACTTCAACCATAACAATATTATTTGAGTATGCCGGTTAAAACTCATCAAAAATAAGTAGATTTGAAGCGATTAATTAATAATTATTTAAAAAAATGAACATTACATCAAAATTATTGACCGGGATATTTGCCCTTTCACTAAGCGGAAGTTTAGTAGCACAAGAAGAACCTTCCAAAAAAATTCTAAACTGGTATAACGGTAAAAAAAGCGGTATGCAAACCGATAAAGCATACAAAAAAGTTCTAAAAAACAAGAAAGGAGAAACCGTAATTGTAGCCGTAATAGATTCGGGGGTTGACATTGAACACGAAGATTTAAAAGATGTAATTTGGACAAACAAAGACGAAATTCCGGGCAATGGAATTGACGACGATAAAAACGGATACGTTGATGATGTACACGGTTGGAATTTCCTTGGTGGAAAAGACGGAAAAAATGCTAACGATGCTCAATTGGAGGTGACTCGAATTTATGCTCGCTTGGATAAAAAGTTCGCAGGGAAAGATGCTAAAGACATTTCTCCTGAAGATGCTAAAGATTACGAAAAATATCTGGAAGTAAAAAAGGTGGTAGAAGACGAATTGGCAAGTGCTACGATGCAAATGAAACAAATTGCACAAATGAAAGAAATCTACACTAAACTAAATGATACTTTCAGTGAAAAATATGGTAAGGATTACACTAAGAAAGACTTAAAAAAAGCGTTGAAAGATCCGGAAATGAAAGAAGTTGCCGAAACTTTAATGAAGTTTAAAGCTATGGGACTGGATGAAAAAGCCTTGGATGGAGCTTTGGAACACTTTGAAAGCAGTGTTAAATACCACTACAATAAAGACTTTACGGAAGATAGAGAAATCATTGGCGATAATCCTTCTGATTTTTCGGATACAGACTACGGAAACAATGATGTAGAAGGTCCCGATGCACTACACGGAACGCATTGTTCAGGGATTGTTGCAGCTGTAAGAAATAACGGTATCGGAAGTAACGGTGTTGCCGACAATGTTTTGATTATGCCGGTTAGAGCCGTACCTAACGGAGATGAAAGAGATAAGGATATTGCTCTTGCCGTACGTTATGCTGTTGACAACGGTGCTCAAATAATCAGTATGAGTTTCGGGAAAGGATATAGCGAAAACGATGAAGAAGTTATCAAAGCATTTAGATATGCCGAAGATAAAGGTGTACTTTTGGTTCATGCTGCGGGTAACAGTAGCAAAGACAATGACAGGG
>JALTUD010000198.1 GCA_027047735.1 Flavobacteriales bacterium
ATAGTCTTTAATAGGCACTTGAGCCGGTAGAAAGTGCTTTAGTTTTTTTAAAGTACTCTCTTCATTGAATGAACGTTTCATACGAATATAAAGGGTTAATAAGGTTAATTAAAGATAGACTAAATAGACTATATCAGGATAAATCCTATTAGAAGATGACAACTCGATGAGGTTGTCTGTATAGAAAATAGTTAGATTATATTAGGTAAAGTGCAAAGATTGAATATAATCTAAAAGGAAATTAGAACAATAATTAAATTGTATAAAACTACTGGTAAAAATTGGAGTTTTAACAGTAAAAAAGATTTCAAACGGAGAGGTTGTATCTATAGCTACTGTTTGAAGAGTAGGGGTAAAATCATTACCTCCCGAGGTGTATGCCTTCACCACAAAAGCCTCAATATTCAAGGTAGGCATCAAGTCTTCTTCATCTATATTTTCAATATATTCAGAAGTTATATTGGAAAGAGGTAACGTTCGGGTGTATTCCATACCCACAACAGCAAAGGAAAGAGCTGTTATTAAAAAGAAGAACATCAATATGTTTAATTTCTTCATCATTGAACGCAAAGGTATAAATATTTTGATATTAAATCTAGTGTATAAAAATAAATTATTCAATAAAAAATGACCGTGGTCAATTAACTGATTTTTCTCTTTCTGTTACGTTTACTTTCTTTTAATTTTTTCTTTTGTTCTTTTTTTCTTTTTCTGGCTGCTTTTCGTCCACGTTCGGTAACGGGCGGTCGGGGTTTTGGTTTAATTTTCCCTTCTTCTATTTCCTTTAAAACTCTATCGAGTACGATGTCTTCAATCTCAGGGGAATATTGTTTTTTTAAAGTTGTACCATTAAGTCGAAGTATGGTTTCCCAAGATTTAGCTTGTAGTTTACCTCTGTATTGTTCAACAATTTGATAAGCCGTTCGTCCTGTTTCTTTATGGAGAATTTTCATTAAAAAGTGTCCTCTGGTTATGGTCAGTTGGCTGATTTCATATCCGAATTCCTTTTTTAAATCTCTGTAAGCGTGTCGAATATATTTATTTCTGTCTTTCTCTTTAGGAATAAGTACTAAGGTATCTTCAATTTCATTGAGCATTTGAGCTGCCAACATCGCGTAAACATAGATTTCTTTTACAAAATATTTAGTTCTACGGTAGTTTGCCATATAGGCTGAGTCGTGAGCAATGATGTCAACGCCATCCAAATAGATGTTATCGATAAAAACAGTGTCTGTTTGTTGTGTCTTTCCGATAAAAGGTAAAGATAATAATATGATTAATAGGATTGTTTTCATCTTATAAATTAACGCCCATTTACAAACAAAAATTGCACCAAAAAAGCCGCTAAAAAACTTTTTTAGCGGCTTTTTTAATAATTACCTTAAATCCGCAAGTGAACTTCTATTCCAAAGCCAAACTCCGCATCATTATTGACAATGCTTGTTTTTCGATACTCACCGTAGCTATGGCTACGCTTGCGTGTCTCAAAACTGTGCTTGACCAATAATAATACACATTTTGAATTTTCATAACGAAATCACTTGCGGATTTAAGGTAAGTGATTGATATTCGATTATTTACCTTTTAGGTAATCTTCCAAGTAAGCAAAATGTTTCGTTAGTTTGCCTTCTTTTGTTTCCGATGCACGTTCGATGATGTTTTCGGGATCATTTCCTCTCAACGGTTCTAAAACATGTTCGATAAACATTTCCCCGAAACTTTCGGAAGCGTCTTTAGGTAATTCACAAGGTAAATTATCTACTGCCATAACACCAATTGCATTTTTATCAAAAAAGTCAACCTCTTTTTCTTCTTGCGGATTATATCCGTATAATGGTTCAGCAATGGTCGAAGGGCGTAGGGTAGAGGCTACGGCACAATCGATGTCGCAACTGATGTCTGCTACAATTTTCACATTCCAATCCTTGTCTTTTGCATCGTCTCTTGTGAAAATGTAAGGTGATTCACTATCCCAATAATGACAAGCAATATACATATCTGCAACTTTGGCATATTTTGGAAATACCGAATGATAGCCTTTTGGGTTTTTATAAAACTCTGATTTAACCATCGG
>JALTUD010000199.1 GCA_027047735.1 Flavobacteriales bacterium
AGGATTAATCGTCTCATTAATTGCACTCCCGTTATGTCTAGGAATCGCTAGTGCATCAGGAGTACCACCGTTGGCAGGAATTGTAACCGCCATAATCGGAGGTATCATCGGCTCTAGAATTGCCGGAAGTTACGTTACCATCAGTGGACCTGCCGCCGGGCTAATCGTCATCACCTTAGGTGCAGCAGAAAGTATGGGCGGAGCAGGTATAGAAACAGGTTTCGCAGGTTATCCTCACGCTTTAGGAGCAATCGTAATCGGTGGCTTAATCATGGCAGGCTTCGGTTTGCTAAAAGTAGGAAAAGTTGGAGACTACTTTCCTTCGGCTGCTGTCCATGGAATGCTTGCCGCAATTGGAGTTATTATCATGATAAAACTACTATTTCCTGCCTTGGGTGTTGCTAAACCCAAAGGAGAAATATTGGAAGTAGCTACTGAAATCCCTCATGCGTTTATACACATGAATCAATATGCTGCCATTATATCTGCCGTAACATTGGCGACTTTAATACTCCATCCATTTATAAATAATAAGATTATAAAAATTATACCGGCACCCATGTGGGTTTTGATTTTTACTATACCTCTAGCTTCTTACTTAGGAGGAAAAGAAAATTTAGATATGGTTAATCTTGACGGAGGTCTCTTAGGAGGCGGAGGTCTTAAATTACCCTCTTTCGAAAAGATTGCGACATCTGCTTTCTGGGTTGCCGTCGTTGGTGTTGCTCTAGTATCGGCAATCGAAAGTTTGTTAAGTGCCAAAGCTGTTGACACACTTGACCCTTACAAAAGAAAATCCGATTTAGATAAAGATTTAATCGCTATGGGAGCAGGCTCATCTGTTGCCGCTGCAGTTGGTGGTCTCCCAATGATTTCCGAAATTGTTCGTTCATCAGCAAATGTAAATAACGGAGCAAAAACACAATGGGCAAACTTCTTCCACGGAATGTTTCTGTTAATTTATGTGATTATCGGTGTTTCCGTTATCGAAATGATACCCAATGCAGCACTAGCCGCTATGCTTGTCTTTACAGGATTTAAATTAGCACATCCAAAAGAATTTAAACACATGGCAGAAATCGGTAAAACAGAAATAATTGTTTTCGTTATTACACTTCTTGCCGTTTTGGCTACCGATTTAATTATTGGAATTGTGGTAGGTATTATCTTTACCTATATTTTCATCATAGCAAAAGGGAACCCTTTTGGAAATTTATTTAAAGCTCAAGCTGAAATAAAGTTAAATACTCTAAAACTATCAGGGTATTTAACTTTCTCCAATTATCTTTCTTTAAAAAAGAAAATGGACGAAGTTCTAGAACAAAACGATGAAATAATACTTGATTTTGCCAATGTAGAATATATTGACCATACCGTGAGCCACCATTTAGAAGACTACGAAAGAAATGCGGTTTTAGCAGGTAAAAAAGTCAAATTAATCAACATGGAAGGACTTGTACCGGAAACCGGTCATCCATTAGCGGCACGAAGCCGAAATGGAGAAAAATTTATACCAAATACTACACAACTTTCAAAAAGGACACAAGAAATTAAGGAATATGCAGACAAAAATAAATATGAATTTATTCCGAATATCTGTGAGTTTGATGAATGGGAATTTTACCACTTAACCATTCGTAGAAAAATTGAATCCATTGAGAACATTGTTGTAGATAAAGAAAACAGAGTTACATACGAAATTGCTGATATTACCACTAAAATCGGTGCGTTAACAACAGAAGATTATGACCAAGTAACCGCAGTTAAAATTTCCGGTATTAACAACGTTCCAAAATTCTTTATTGAAAAAGCAGGTTTTATAGATAAACTGGAAGAAAAACTTTTTGAAGATGATATAGACTTTAATGAACATCCAATTTTCTCTGAAAAATATGTTGTGCGTGCAGATGGTCAAGAAGCTGAAACCAGAGCATTTTTAAACAGCTACATCATTGACCTGTTGACAGAACAAAAAGAAGTTTATCTAAGTGGTAACGGAAAAGATTTATTATTACACTTTAGAGATGAATTCCTTTCTGTTCAAGAAATGGAACAATTATTAAAATTAGCCAAAAAAATAGTTGACAAAATATAACAGAAGATGAAGAAGATATTCCTTATAGCCTCATTTATTGGGGCTTTTGCTTCTTTTTACGGGCAAAAACAAATAGACAGAGAATTTAATTCGTGGTGGACGTATGCCGGCAATCATAAACTTACCGACAAATGGGGAGTACACACCCTCTATTCTTGGAGAAGAAATGATTTTGTAAAAAATTGGCAACAATCCCTATTGCGAGTGGGAATTAATTATAAGTTGGCTTCCAATACAACATTTACCTTAGGATACGATTGGGTCGAAACTTTTCCCTACGGTAAACAACCCATTGCACAACAAACAACCGAGCAAAGGATATTTGAACAATTTATTTTAAAAAATAAAATCGGAAGAATAGCTATCAAACACCGGTATAAATTAGAACATCGTTTTATAGAACAAAACAGTATGAAAAACCGTTTTCGTTATCGTTTGGTACTAACTGTTCCAATCGGGAAGAAAAAGATGGAAGACAAGACTTTTTTCTTTACTGTCTTTGATGAATTTTTCGTCAATTTCGGTTACGATGTCAAAGGAAGGTTACTCAATCAAAATTGGCTATATACAGCTTTGGGTTACAAAGTCAATGATAAATTAGCTTTCAAATTGGGATATATGAACCAATTCCTTATCAAATCAGATAATTACCATATCGAAAGCAATAACACTCTGCAAGTTGGTCTTTCGTATAATATGGATTTTAGGAAAAGTCAATAAATCTATTCAAAAAAAAGCGATACTTAAAGTATCGCTTTTTTTATTGTTTTTGTTCTAATCTTGCTATTCTCTCTCTTAATTCTTGGTTACTTTTTATAAGTATAGCTATAAGTTCAGTATAATTAATGGCTTTAAAACCGTCATTATTTTCATACACTAAATTTGGGTATATTTTCTCTACATCTTGAGCTATCAAACCAAAATGTAAGCGTTCATCAAACTGACCATTTTCTATATACTCATTCTTAAAATAGTAAGAAACAGGTTTTAATTGCAATAAGTTTTCTGTACTTTCTATTTCTCTTATATTTTCCTTATAGCGAATATCTGAACTTGTAATTGTTCCAGAGGCTAATATATTACCAATAACATGTAATCTCTCTGAGGGAGTAAAAGTACCAATACCAACATTACCATTGGCTTGTATGTATATATCAGAACTTCCGGAGCCATCACCATTTATATTCAGCCCTTGGTTATTAGCAGGATCTGACCAAATTCTAGCTTTGGGACTCGCATCACCGTTTAAAAAAACAATATCTCCCGGATCAGTAGAACCTAAATTAGCTTTCAAGAAAATTTGAGCTGCATTTCCATTCATTAATAAATTGCCTTGTTCTATTTGCAATTTCTCTGACGCTGTTTGTGTTCCTATGCCAACATTGCCACCTTCTATAGCTAGTTTATTGTCATTATAAACTGCTAAACGAATATCAAAATCTTCATTAGCAGAGTTTGCTAAGTCAATATGAGGAACACCACCTACAGAATTAATTTGTAATTGATAATCATTACCTCCAGTTCCTTTTAAAAAACCTATCCCGTCAGATAAAAAATTAGCTTGGTCAGTTGTTATAACGTGTATCGATCCTTCGGGAGTGGTAGTGCCTACTCCTACTCTACCGGAAAAGAAATTATAAGTTTCACCTTGGCTATACATTCCGTATGTAGTTCCTCCGTTAGATAAATCTATGTGAACACCATATACAGTACCGGTATTAAGAGTAGTACCACCTGAACCATAAAAGAGATTATATCCATTGCTACTTCCAGGGGTTACCATAGCTTTAATAACTGTTCTTAAAGGTGTAACGGTTCCGTTTAAACTACCCGGATTAACTTCTAAATTAGCACTAGGCGTATTTATTCCGATTCCCACCTTTCCATTCGTGAATATATCATCATTAATATTATTTGGGGATGATGTTCCACCTACTTTATACCAATCATCATCAGAATTAGAATTAGTATCTGTCAGTTTCACCCATTTTGTTCCATCCCAATAATAATATCCTACACCTGTTGTTGTGTTGGTATTGTACACCAATAACGAAGAAGCAGGACTACTCACAGGTGCAGCAGTGTTTAAATCGGTAATATTTATTCGGGGGATTAAAACTCCTTTATCTGTTGCAACTACATCCAACATAGCGGAACCATTAGGAACAGCTCCTGTAGTATTTATTCCAATGTTTTGAGCTAATCCGGAAAAAGATATACTCAAAAGAACAACTATGATTGTATTATTTTTCATTCTTTTATTTTTTTATATTTGTAAAGACATTTAAAAATGTACCTATATTTCAATACTATTATAAGTTCTCCACTAATTTAAACATCGATAAATTTATAATCTTATTCCCACTATACAAACATCATCCACCTGCTCTAAATTCCCTTTCCATTCTTCAAAAGCTTGGTTTAGAATTGACTTTTGTTCAGGCATAGGTTTATCTTTAATTTTCAGCAGCAATTGTTTAAAAGGTTTATATTTGAATTTCTTTCCATTTGTACCGCCAAACTGGTCGGCAAAACCATCTGTGAAAAGATAAATTAAATCACCTTTTTTTAGATTCAAACTATGATTGGTAAACGGTTGCATATTATAACCATAACCTATCGACTGTTTATCTGCCTTTATTTCATGAAGTTCATTATCGGAAATTATATATAAAGGGTTATTGGCACCCGCCCACATTACTTGAGCGGTGTTATTGAGATTGATACGAATTAGACTAATATCCATACCGTCTTTACTCTCACCTTCTGCTCCGGTTTGTCTCAATTCTTTGATTATTTTTCTCCTCAATTCATCTAATATTTCTGCCGGTGTTAATGCTTTTTCATGCGAATTAATCTCATTCAAAAACGACATTCCCAACATACTCATAAATGCTCCGGGAACGCCATGTCCGGTACAATCAACAACAGCAACACACAAACAACCTTGTTTTTCGGAAACCCAATAAAAATCTCCACTCACAACATCTTTAGGTTTATACAAAACAAAATGCTCCGGCAAATGAGGTGTTTCGTGTTCTTCGCTCGCTAACATTGCATCTTGTATCCGTTTAGCATAATTAATACTATCCGTAATTTCTTTATGAGATAGTTCAACCAACTGTTTTTGTTTTTCGATTATTCGTTTTTGCTTTCGAGTTACTTGCAAACGATTATAGACAAAGCCTAAAAACAAAAGGAGCACACTAATCCCCCCGTATAATAAATATTGTTCTTTCTTTTTTGACGTTAGCTCTGCTTGTTGTTTGGCAATTTCTATGTTTTTTAGTTCCGTTGCCTTAGCATGAGCAACAGAGTCGGTAGCAAGTTTCTTTTCGTAATTGTATTGAAACCTTTGTCGCAGAACTTCCTTTTGACTTTCTTCATTATTGATACTGTCCCGCAGAGTTATATACAATTCATGCATATCTAATGCTTCTTGATAGTTACCAATCTTTTTATTAATTTTAAACAAATACATTGCAGCATCTTTAATAGACGATATAGCTCCGATATCTTTTGCTATTTCCAATGCTTTAGCAGCTTTTTCAAGTGCTTTTGTTATTTCTCCTTTTTTATAAAACACATCGGCTAAACCATTATAAGAAACGGTTATTCCCTTTTTATCTCCTAGTTTTTTAAATATGAGTAAACTTTTAGTATAATAGTCAATCGCCTGTTGATAATCACCTTTTTTGGAAAAAACACTCGCCAAACTGTTATATGAAGAAGCTTCTCCCTTTTTATCTTTAATTTCTTTTTTTATTTGTAAACTTTTGAGGTAATAATCAATCGCTTTCGAGTAATTATCTTGTTCTAAATAAATTGTACCTATATTATTATAAGAATAGGCTAATCCCTTTTTATCTCCTATCTCATCTCGTATTTTAAGGCTTTTTTTGTAGTAAGAAATAGCTTGTTCATTGTTATTTTGTTCACAATATACTGCTCCAATGTTATTATAAGCTTTTGCTACTGCTACTTTATTTCCTGTTTTTTCATTTATTTTTAAATATCTGGTATAATAATCAATTGCTTGAGGATAATCACCTTGTTCAAAATAAATAACTCCAATGTTCATATAAGTAGATGCCTTACCTTTATCGTCATCAAGTTTTTCGAATATCTTTAAACTTTTTTGATAATAATCCATTGCTTGAAGATAATTTCCACGAACATAAAAAGAAGCTCCTTGCGTATTGAGAGCAGCGGATTGGAATTTCAACAAACTCTTTTGTTTGGCAAAATCATATAATTGTTGTGCATAATAAAAGGCACTATCCGGGTTGGTGAATAGATAGCCGTTCCAAGCAATACTTTTCATTGCTTCACACCGATTTGTATCGGGTTGGTGGGGATTGTTCCATACTTGCCACAGGGAATCTATATTTTTTTCTTGAGCATAGTAAACTTGTTGGCCTATAAACCAAAAGAAGAATACAAGATACGCTATGTTCCTTTGTAATTTGATACCGTGAATATAACTATTTTTAATTTAATACTCAATATTGAGTTTCTATATTACCCTTTAACTTACTTCAAATAATCTTTTTCATAGCGAGGGCTTTGCAAAGTTTTTATTCATCGTCTAAGAATACTAAATTTCATTTTCTTTGCTCTTAACTCAACTGCGTTAGGGATTGTATCCCTAACGCAAGTATAATGAGCGCTATAAAGTGTTTTTATTTCCTTTATATTTCTTCAAAAATTATTTCCATAGCTCGGCTATGCAAAGAATTTTTTCATCATCTAAAGAAACTAAAATTCACTTTCTATGCACTCATTATACATGCGTTAGGGATAGAACGGCTTGTTTGAGCTCTTTTTTGCTTGCTTGCTGTTTGCAAGCAAAAAAAGCGAGTAGTGATAGCCCGACCATTACAGCGTTAAAAAGTTGCGTAGTAAAACGAAGCTACTTTT
>JALTUD010000200.1:0-1478 GCA_027047735.1 Flavobacteriales bacterium
TAGGGATAGAACGGCGTGTTTGAGCTCTTTTTGGCTTGCTTGCTGTTTGCAAGCCAAAAAAGCGAGTAGTGATAGCCCGACCCTCATTTGCAAAAACAATGTTTCGCCTTAGCGATATATTGTTTTTGCTAATGAGGGGAACGCCCAAATTATTATTCTACCCGATAACTCAATTTTACTTTTCCCGTATGTTCTTGAACTTCTTCCCATTTATTTATTTCAGGAAACACTACCTGTGTCATAGCGGATGTTTTAAACGCTTTGTACTCGCCTGTAAGCAGATAAGAAAAGTCCGTAACTCCGGGGTTGTGTGCTATGATATAGAGTGTATTGACTTCGTCGGGCGTACTCCAAACCGCTTGTAACAAATCCTCCGGTGTGGCAAGATAAAGAGAAGTTTCCGTTTGTATTTCTTGTATCGGAAATGCTAATTCGTGTGCTATCAACGTTGCCGTTTGGGTGGTTCTGACAGCTTTACTTGCTACGATTTTATCGGGTAACAATTTCTGTTTTGCTAAGAATTGAGCCAATTCTACGGCTTGCCTTCGTCCTCGTGTGTTTAGTGGTCGTTCCACATCGGGCAAGTTCTTCGACCAGTCGGATTTTGCATGGCGAATGATGCACAATTGTTTCATTTTCTAGAATATTTTATTGGACACGGCATCTTTATAGACTTCGGCAATTCCCTTTTTCAAGTCAATTTTATGTTTCCAACCTAAGCCATGCAAAATACTCATATCCAACAACTTTCTAGGCGTTCCATCGGGTTTATCTGTATTGAAAGTCAATTCTCCTTTAAACCCTACAATCTCTTTTACGGTCAACGCCAATTCTTTGATACTGATGTCTTCTCCCGTTCCAATATTGCATAGCGCTGGCGGATTTTCCATTTGCATCAGAAAAAAACAAGCATCGGCTAAATCATCTACGTGCAAAAACTCCCGTTTAGGACTCCCCGTCCCCCAAATTTCGACTTGTTTATCACCGTTTTGTTTTGCCGTATGGAATTTACGAATTAACGCAGGCAATACGTGTGAATTGTTTAAGTCGTAATTATCATTTTGCCCGTATAAATTGGTCGGCATCGCAGAAATAAAATCACAATCGTACTGATGTCGATATGTTTCGCACAATTTAATCCCGGCTATTTTGGCAATGGCATAAGGTTCATTGGTGGGTTCTAACGCTCCGGTCAACAAATATTCTTCTTTGATGGGTTGCGGACTTAATTTAGGATAGATACAAGACGACCCTAAAAACAACAAGCGTTTTACCTTATTTACGTACGCCGAATGGATAACGTTGGCTTCTATCATCAAATTATCGTAAAGAAACTCAGCCCGATAGCAATTGTTAGCGTGAATGCCTCCAACCTTTGCTGCGGCTAATACAACATAATCCGGTTGTTCTTTCGCAAAGAAATCGGCAACCGCTTGTTGGTTTCTCAAATCCAATTCCTTGGAAGTCCGGGTTACAAT
>JALTUD010000200.1:1488-7014 GCA_027047735.1 Flavobacteriales bacterium
ACAATATTCGTAAAACCTTCCTTTTTAAATTTTCGCACCAAGGCAGAACCTACCATTCCTCGATGTCCTGCAATATATATTTTATCGGTTGTTTTCATACTTGTTGTTTAGTCTGCCAAAAATACGAGAAAATAAATTGCTTTTTCACTCCTTCCCTATCTTTTTTGGATAATTTCTTGACAAAGACTTTTCGATGTTGTACCTTTATGAGGGAAGGATACTAAGTTTATTTTTTGGGCGTTCCCCTCCTTTTCAAAAACAACATATCGCTCACGCGAAACATTGTTTTAGAAAAAGAGGGTCGGGCTATCCGCTATATCTTTTGGTTTGCATAAAGCAAACAAACCAAAAGGATGCCGCTCCTATCCCTAACGCGAGTAAAATCGGCGGATAGAAAGTGAATTTTTGGTTTCTTAGACAATGAATAAAAATTTTGCATAGCACCCGCTATGGAAAATTTTTATGAAGACGGATAAGGAATCAAAAAACGCTTTATATCGTTTATTTTGCTCGTGTTAGGGATACAATCCCTAACGCGATACAGATGAGTGCAAAGAAAACAAAGTTTAGTATCCCTCAAGTAAGTTTATAAAAATTACAACAAATGAAAACACCATTTAAAATACTTCTATCGTTGACTACGCTTCTTTTCTTATTTTCGTTTAAAACCGAACCGAAACCAACCAAACATGTTTGCACTAACACGTGGGGGTTTTTCGGGCATAAACGAATTAATCGAATGGCGGTTTTTTCACTTCCTCCGGAGTTATTTTCGTTCTATAAAAGAAACATAGAATACATTACCGATCACGCCGTTGACCCCGACAAAAGGCGTTATGCCATGAAGGGAGAAGCAGAACGACATTATATAGACATTGACCATTACGTCAAAGAAGGAGAAGACCCTTTTAAAGTTGTACCTAAAAAATGGGAAGATGCGGTGGCGAAGTTTACCGAAGACACACTGAAAGCATACGGCATCGTCCCGTGGCACATTGAAGTCATGGTAAAACGCTTAACCAAAGCCTTTAAAACAAAAAACTTAGACCGAATTTTACAATATTCAGCTGAATTGGGACACTACGTTGGTGACGCCCACGTTCCTTTACATACAACGGAAAATTACAACGGTCAATTAACCAACCAAAAAGGGATTCATGGATTTTGGGAATCGAGAATACCGGAATTATCTGCCGAAGATTATAATTATTGGCTGGGTAAATGTACTTACGAAGCTGACCCATTGGAAGTGGCTTGGCGAGTGGTAAAAGAAAGTGCCGCAGAGGTTGACTCCGTTTTAAGTTTTGAAAAAAAATTAACCGAAGAATGGCCGGAAGACCAGAAGTATTGCTACGAACACCGAGGTCAAGTAATTATGAAAGTCTATTGTAAGGATTTTGCCATGGCTTACCAAAAGATGCTTGGCAATATGCAAGAGAGAAGAATGCGTGGTTCTATCATCACAACAGCTTCACTTTGGTACACGGCTTGGGTAAATGCAGGGCAACCCGATTTAAGCAACCTGAATGGTGAAATTTCCGATGAAATGAAAAAAGAAATGGAAAGAAATGACCAATATTTTAAACAAGGTAAAGCCTTAGGTCGAGATTTTGAAAATTAAAAAAAGCGGAGGTTACCTCCGCTTTTTTTCTTTATTTTTATTGTCTTACATCCTCCTGTACAAATTCTTAATATCTTCCAAGCCGAATTTCGATTCCCAATCTTCTCCTATTGCGTGTCGCCACATAAAAGGTAAATTGATTGCGACTTCAGCCATTTCCGTAATTTGTTCTTCTGTCCAATCTTTACTTAAATTCTGCGGCAAGGTAACATTAAAACGTTTTACCATTCCTCTAAAATCTTCTACGGCATCACCATAGAACTCATCTAAATGATTAAAGGCTAAACAATTGGCATAACCATGCTTCATTCCCAACACAACCGAAAGTCCGTAAGATAACGCATGACATGCCCCTACCTCACTATACGTTAAACTTAAACCACCAAACAGAGAAGCCATCATCAGTTTTTCATCGTTTTCAGGATTTTGACCGGCATTTTCGCCTAAAAAAACCTCTTTGCATAGAGCAATAGATTGGTCTCCGTACGCTTGTGAAAAGGTATTATAGTTGATTCCTGACTTAGATTCTATACAATGAATAAAAGTATCCATACCTGTATAAAACCATTGGTCAGAGGGAACGGTAGCCGTTAAGTCGGGGTCTAATATCACTTGATTAAAAACAGTCCATTCACATTTTAAGCCCAATTTCTTTTCAGGACCTGACAAAACAGCTGTCATAGAACACTCTGCTCCCGTACCACTAACCGTTGGAACACCCAAATGATATATTCCTTCATTTTTGATTAAATCCAAGCCTTGATAAAGCACAGAAGAGCCTTCGTTTTTAAACATCAACGCCGAAGCTTTGGCTATATCCATGATACTCCCCCCACCTATTCCAACGATTCCGCTTGGCAAACCATTGTTTTCCAAAACTTCATCTCTAAGGTTATCTATTTGTTCTGTTGTTGGTTCTTTCGGGTCAACATCTATAAAGTAAACTACGTCATTTTCTTTTTTAGGGATTCTCTCTTCCAACTCTTTACCTTTAAAGTAATTATCCACTACAAAAACAAAAAAACCGTCATTTTCCTTTCTTTTTGGAGCAATAATTTCATCCAATTGATTGAAACTTCCGCGTCCAAAAACTATCTTTTCTATTTGTTTAAAATTTTTATGCACTTTTTTATTTTCTAATTATTTAATCTAAATCTGTAAAATCCCAAAACTCATCATCTTCATCATCATCGTAATCATCGCCAAAAATATCTTGATACATTGACTCAAACAAATCATCCATATCATTTATAGATTCTTTATTAAACTCATATATATCAATCAAATGTTTTGTAGCGGATATGGACTTAAAATGAGATTTGTTAATTCTCTCTTTTTCTTTTAATATCTCTTTTAATGCTTCTACTTCTTCTTCAAACAAATCGTTCATTTCATCTCCATTAGGACAATAGAAACGTAAATAAACATTACCTTTTGCAGAACCTTCGTGTATTAATCGACTATAATCATCTTCAATCTTATCTAACTCTTCGTTTATTTGTCGTTCTATTTCTTTTAATTCTTTCTTACCTATTTTAACTTCACTCTCATTAGGTCGAACCAATTGATTTATTTCCAATAGCTTTAAATAATCACGATTTTCCCAAGCTAAGGATAAATCTTTCATTAGTTGTTCTTTTTGCTTGTCGTTGAAATTTAAATTTTCTACATCAGGATGTAATAACTTCGCCAATTGCTTGTAAACAGCTTTAAATTCTCCATCGTTGAACGAATGTTTCTTCTTTTTCTCTAAATGAATTTCCGATTTTTTTTGCTCTTCCTCAAATTCAAACATTCGTTGACGAAACTTATGAATAATTTCATCGAAAGTAAGCCCTTTGAAATCATCATAATCAATGTCAATGTCAACTCCTTTCTCCTCTTTTAATTCTTCAGCAAGTTCATCAAACAATTGTCTCATCTCGTCACTTTCTTCTAAATCGTCCATCGACATTTCTATCAACTTCTTTTCAATTTCTTGCACCTTAGGAGTTCTATATTCAGCAGAGAAAAACTTCTCAATTATTTCTTGCATCCACCCCTTCGCTTTCAACTTGTAAGATTGACTAACCGATTTCTTATCTATAAACTTATCCAATCCAATAAGAATTTTTTCATCCTCTGCTTGGATTTTCTTTACTATAGGTTCTATACGCTTATTATAAATAGCAAAAACCTCATCCATGTTCTTCTCAAGGTTTTTCAACTTTCCTCTTTCGCGATTGAGTTTTTTTATCTTATTATTTAATTTCGTATATAACGACCCCTTTACCGGTTTAACTCCCAATAATTCCAAATCCATTGAAGTCTGTTCAGCTTTCTTTTTTGATTTTTTTTTAGCCATAAATTATCCTATCACTTTTTTGATTGACGTAACCATTTTTTCTCCAAATACTTTCAACTCATCTTCTGTCCAATTGGCTTTTATTCCTAATGAAATTAATTTACCGATAACCTCTTGGGCTTTCGGCAATTCTAAATTGTGGTAATCTTGGGGTGCTCCTAAATGGTGTATTGCCATTTTAAAGGGCATCTTTAAATCCTTTACATGATCCCATTGGTTAATGAAATGGAACATATTGGTGTACCAATAGTTAAATCCCGCTAAACCATCTTCGGCAAATTGTTGCATCACTTTTTGTGCTGTTTCCGTATCTTTTAGAAAGAAATTTAAGAAAGTCGCGGAATCTCCCTCTTCATCAAGTTTTGCACGGAAAGAAACACCATCAATAGCACTCAATAAAGATTTTAAATAGGCTTTATTTTTTCTATTGTTATTTCTTATCGTTTCTATCTTTTGCATTTGAGCCAAACCAACTGCCGCATTTAATTCCGAAATTCTAAAGTTTGTTCCCAAAATAGGATGTTGTTCCATTCCTCTGTTATCTCCAATGTGGTCGTGCCCGTGATCGGATATTTGGTGCATATAATTGTATATCTTCTCATCATTGGTTATACACAAACCTCCTTCTCCGGCGGTTGTTATTTTAAAGAAATCAAAACTAAAAGCTCCGGCTTTACCAAACAAACCTACTGATTTTCCTTTGTAAAAAGCTCCTAACGCCTGTCCGGCATCTTCCACTAAAGTCAAATTATGTTTTTCTATAACAGGCATGATGCTGTCCATATCGGCTGCCGCCCCACACATATGAACGAGCAAAACCGCTTTTGTTTTATCTGTGATTGCTTTTTCGATTCCCTCTGCGGACAAACATAATGTTTCGTCAATATCGGCAAAAACAGGTAAAGCACCTTGCCAAAGTATCGCTTCAATTGTAGCTATATAGGTAAAAGGTGTTACAATTACTTCATCACCAAAACCAATACCGGCAGAAGACAATGCTGTGGTAACCGCAGTTGAACCACTTGATACCATATGGGCATATTTTGCTCCTGTATATTCTTTTGCTAAAGCTTCTAAATCTCTAGCCTTCCAAATTCCTTGTCTTAAATGTTCGTGGTTATAACGAAACAAACATCCCGTTTCCAATACTTCCATTACACTCTTTTTCTCCTCTTCACCGTATAAATCAAATCCTGCCATTTTTATTATTTTAAGTTTCGTACAAAAATAAAGTTTATTCTAATGTTTCAGGTGGCTTTTATTATAATTCTTTAAACGAATGGTTTTAATTATCAACAAGAAAAAACAACCTGCTTACTGAATGATTTTCAAAAACTAATGAATAGATGGTCGCCAAGGTAAATTGCGTGTTACTTCTGCTTCTATTTCCAACATTTCATCCAATCGTTCTTTTATTTCTTCTTCGGAAAAATAATGTTTTGCCAGATTAACAAACAAATCTACATGGTCTTTTTCTTGTTTGTATAGATTGGTGTAAAAACGTTTTACGTCTTCTTCTTGTGCTGCTTCTCCTACAAGTTTAAACCGTTCTACACCTCTC
>JALTUD010000201.1 GCA_027047735.1 Flavobacteriales bacterium
TAAGGTATTTTTTCTACCGAAATTTTTCTCACGATTACATTTTGTTTTTTCAGCGAACCACACTTGAATTTTGTGAATTTTTACTTATTGTGGCACTAGTTACCATCGCAGGATATATTATCAATGATTATTATGATGATGAAGTAGATAAAATCAATTGCCCCAATAAAGTATATGTTATTCCACGGGATAAAGTATTGTTTGTTTATTGGTTGATGAATCTGTTCGCCGTTGTTTTATCTATTCAATTCGGAAAAATTATTTTAGGAGTTATCGCAGCAACCATTGCGTTACTGTATATCTACTCAAAATACCTGCAAAAACTACCGCTTATCGGCAATTTGACGATTGCCTTTCTTTCCGCCGTATTACCCTGGTTGTACTTGCAGTTCGACGATATGCAGATGCCGGCAACAAACGGAGTCAACAAAGAAATCATAAACATAACTATTTTCACATACGCAGTCTTTGGATTTTGGATAACGCTCTTACGAGAAATAGTAAAAGATTTACAAGATAGAATAGGGGATAAACAAGGCGGTTATAAAACCCTGCCCATTGCGGTAGGAGTAAACAAAACCATATTTTTATTAGTCCTTTTAACGCTTTTCCCTGCCACCATAATCAATTACATTGTATATTTCTATTTTCATACCTCGATAGGCGTTGCTATACTGGATGTTATACTATTCGGCTATTTATTTTTTCTCTTCAAACACAAATTCAAACCTGCGGGAACAACGCTTAAAATACTCTTATTTTTAGGCGTATTCTTACTGTACATAATTTAAAAAAAGACATGAAAATCATAGGATTAACAGGCGGAATCGGAAGTGGCAAAACAACCGTTGCAAAAATATTTAACTCACTGGGAATCCCGGTTTACAATTCAGATGAAAGAGCCAAATTTTTAATGAATCATTCTGCCGAATTAATCACAGCCATTAAGAAAGTTTTAGGCAAAGAATCCTATAAAAACAATACTCTAAACAGAGAATATATAGCATCGGTTATCTTCAATGACAAAACAAAATTACAAACCATTAATTCCCTCGTGCATCCGGTCGTAGCCAAGGACTTTGAACAGTGGTCAAATCAACAAACCACCGCACCCTACGTTATCAAAGAAGCCGCCATTCTAATAGAAAGCGGAGGCTATAAACACGTAGATAAAATCATCGTCGTTACCGCACCGATAGAAGTTCGCGTCAAAAGAGTCCTGCAACGCGACAACACCACAAAAGAAGAAGTACAAGCACGTTTAAATAACCAAATAAGTGAAAAAGAACGTCAAAGCTACGCAGATTATATCGTAAAAAATGACGGAGAACACTCTTTAATAAAGCAAGTCCTAACCATTCATCAATCCATTTTAGAAGAAGATTAGGGCGTTCCCATTACGGCATAAAAAAGCAGTTTCGTTGCACTACACTACTTTTTAACGCCGTAATGGTCGGGCTATCCGTTATATCTTTTGGGTTGCATATATGCAACAACCCAAAAGGATGCCACTTCTATCCCTAACGCAAGTATAATGAGTGCAAAGAAAACGGATAACATTACTACCATTTTAATTCCACAAATAAAACGCTAAAAAAAAGTAAATAAAACCGACAAAAATCTTACTTTTGTTGTTTCAAAAAAACAAGAATAATGATAAGCGGATTATTAAAGAAAATATTCGGAGATAAATCTCAAAAAGATATAAAAGCCTTAACCCCTTACGTTGAGAAAATCAACGAAGAGTTTAAAAAGTTAGCCAATTTGTCTGACGATGAGTTACGGGCAAAGACGCAAGAGTTCAAAAAAAGAATTGCGGAATATACCAAAGAAACAAAATCACAAATAGCAGAGCTAAAGGAAAAAACCAAAAGTCAAACCATAGCCATCCACGAGAAAGAAGAGCTATTTGAAAAAATTGATGAATTAGAGAAGAAAGACGATGAGCTGTTGGAAGAAGTGCTAATGGAATTATTACCCGAAGCCTTTGCCGTAGTCAAAGAAACATCAAGACGTTTAGCCGAAAACAAGAAATTGGTTGTAACAGCAAACGACAATGATAAAAAATTGGCTGAAACAAAAGAATACGTTGAGTTAGAAGGCGACAAAGCCATCTGGCACAACGAATGGGATGCATCAGGTACACCGGTAGTTTGGAATATGGTACACTACGATGTACAATTAATGGGTGGAACGGTATTGCATCAAGGTAAAATTGCTGAGATGCAAACAGGAGAAGGTAAAACATTAGTCGCTACATTACCCGTATATCTGAATGCCTTGGCAGGAAAAGGAGTACACATTGTAACCGTAAATGATTACTTAGCACGAAGAGATGCCCAATGGATGGGGCCTCTATACGAATTTCACGGAATGCGTGTGGATTGTATCGACAACCACGAACCTCATTCAGAAGAAAGAAAAAATGCTTACAAAGCAGATGTAACCTTCGGAACAAATAATGAATTCGGGTTCGATTATCTTAGGGATAACATGGTAAGTTCACCGGAAGAAATGGTGCAACAAAAACACCATTACGCTATCATAGATGAGGTAGATTCCGTATTGATTGATGATGCTCGAACACCTTTGATTATCTCAGGTCCTACCGAAAGAGGGGGGCAAGAAGAGTATATTGCCTTAAAACCTCAAATCGAGAAGTTGGTTACTGCTCAAAAGAAATTGGTAAATAAGCTCTTAACCGAAGCAAAAGCAAAATTAGCGAAAGTAGAAAAAGGTGAGGGAGATAAAAAAGAAATAAAACGCCTACAAGAAGAAGGAGGAATATCTTTATTAAGAGCCTTTAGAGGATTGCCGAAAAGTAAACCCTTAATCAAATTTTTGAGTGAACCGGGTATTAAAGTTCAATTGCAAAAAGTAGAAAATTACTATATGCAAGATAACTCTAAAGAAATGCCGAAGGTAGATGAAGAGTTGTATTTTGTCATCGATGAGAAGAATAACACCATTGATTTAACTGAAAAAGGAATTGATTTAATTTCCGGAAAAGAAAATCCTGATTTTTATATTCTTCCCGATATCGGAGAAATTATTGCTGATATTGAAAAATCAGATAAAACCGATGAAGAAAAAGCAGCTGCAAAAGATGCAATGATGCGTGATTATACCATCAAGGCAGAACGGATTCATTCTATGAATCAATTGCTAAAGGCTTATACTTTATTTGAGAAAGAAATAGAATACATCGTTCAAGATAATAAAGTTAAATTGGTAGATGAACAAACCGGTAGGGTAATGGACGGAAGACGTTACTCAGATGGGTTGCATCAAGCCATTGAAGCAAAAGAAAATGTCAAAGTAGAAGCAGCATCACAAACGTACGCTACGATTACTTTACAAAACTTCTTTAGAATGTACCATAAATTGGCGGGGATGACCGGTACTGCAGAAACCGAAGCTGCGGAGTTATGGGATATTTATAAATTGGATGTTGTTGTAATTCCAACAAATAGACCCATTGCTAGAAAAGATCAAGACGATTTGGTATATAAAACCGCTAGAGAAAAATACAATGCTATTATAGATGAAATTGAACATCTTAGAGAGCAAGGAAGACCTGTTTTGGTGGGGACAACTACTGTCGAAATTTCAGAGTTGTTAAGTAAAATGTTGAACTTCAGAAAAGTTCCACATCAAGTGCTAAATGCAAAATTACATCAAAGTGAGGCAGAAGTAGTAGCGGAAGCAGGTAAGCCGGGCACAGTTACCATTGCAACCAATATGGCTGGTCGTGGTACGGATATTAAATTGGGTGAAGGAGTAAAAGAAAAAGGTGGTTTGGCAATCATCGGTACAGAACGCCATGATTCTCGACGTGTGGACAGACAGTTACGCGGACGTGCAGGACGACAAGGTGATCCGGGGTCTTCTCAATTCTTTGTATCATTGGAGGATAATCTAATGCGTATGTTCGGTTCAGAGAGAATCGCAAAGATGATGGATAGAATGGGACATAAGGAAGGAGAAGTTATTCAAGCCGGAATGATTACCAAATCTATCGAAAGAGCTCAAAAGAAAGTTGAAGAGAACAACTTTGGTATTCGTAAACGTCTGTTAGAATTTGATGATGTTATGAACGCCCAAAGAACAGCTATCTATTCGAGAAGAAAGAATGCTTTGTTCGGAGATAAACTAGACTTGGATATAGATAATATATTCTATGAACAAGCTCAGTTTATAGCAGAAGAGTTCAAACAATCAAATGATTTTGAAGCCTTTAAAATGGATTTGATTACCACCTTCGGTATCAATTCTCCGGTGGAAGAGGAACAAGCTGTATCTATGGATTTAGGAGAGTTAACGGATTTGATTTATACGAATGCTGTTGAGACATATAAGCGTAGAATTGCTGCAGTTCAAGATAAATTAAACCCGTTTATAAAAGCAATTCTTCGAGAACAAGGCGATGATTTTGAAAGTGATTTTAGAGTACCGTTTACCGATGGTATAAAAATGATTCAAATTTCCGCTTCTATCCAAGATGCGAAGAAAACGAATAGTTTGAGTGTGATAAAAACACTTCAAAAACGTATTACCCTAGCTTTATTGGATGAAGAGTGGAAAGAGCATCTTAGAGAAATGGATGATTTAAAACAATCGGTTTATCATGCACAGTACGAACAAAAAGATCCACTTCTTATCTATAAATTGGAAGGCTATAATTTGTTCATGGACATGATGAATCGCTTAAATAAAGAAATTGTTTCTTTCTTGGTAAAAGCAGATATACCGGTACAACAAGATGCAGCCCCTGTACAAACACCAAAAGCAAATTTACAACCTGCTCCAAAACCGGATTTAAGTCAACTGCAAGAAGGTCGTCATGAAGTAGGAGAGGCTACTGAACAAAATAGTCAAGCCACTAGAAACAGTGCTCCGCAAAGACCAAAGCAAAGACCTGTAATTAATACAAATAAATATGGTAGAAATGACCGTGTAAAAGTATTAAACCTAAGAACAGGTGAAGTAGAAACAATGAAGTTTAAAAAAGCAGAGGCTCTCATAACTTCAGGTGCTTGGCAATTAATTGAGGAGTAATACTCGATTATAGCTGAGAGTTTTGATGTTTCGATATGTTCTAGGGATATTTACAGAAGGCTTTACAAAAAAATAGTTAAAACCTACCGGGTTTTCAAAACCTGGTAGGTTTTATAACTAAGCTTAAGGCAAACCTAAAAAATAGACATTAATCCCGAAATTATTCAGCACAGAACTCCATAACCAAATTATAAAACTCCAGTGGATTCTCAGCGTGAACCCAATGACCGACTCCGTAAATGGTTTCTATTTCGCTATTCACAAATTGATTGTAAATATCCTGATAATCATCCTCAGTAATGTAACCCGATTTTTCACCACGGATAAACAAAGTAGGCGTTTCCACCCTTACTTGCGGTGTAGCAGCCAAAATCTCATTCATACTACGTTCTATCACCGGAAGATTAAATCGCCACGCCAATTTTCCCTTTTCTACCCAATATAAATTTTTCAGTAAAAATTGGCGAATACTCACATTGTCAATATATTTTTTTAACTGTTCATCCGCTTCTCTACGGTTTTTTATTTTGTCTAAATCTATACTGTTCAATCCTGCCAAAATTTGTTGATGATGCAGAGGATATTGCTTCGGAGCAATGTCCACAACAATCAATTTATCGATAAATTCAGGATGTTCCGTAGCATAAGTCATTACCGTTTTACCCCCCATCGAATGCCCCAACAAAATAACATCAGAAAGATTATGGTCTAGTATAAACTCGTGCAAATCATCAGCCATAGCCTGATAGTTCATAATATCCGAGTGAGGTGAATGACCATGATTACGTTGGTCAATTAAGAAAACCTCAAAATTTTCAGCAAATTTCTTTCCCAAAGTCTGCCAATTATCCAACATACCAAACAACCCGTGAACAATAATCATCGGTTGTCCTTCACCATATTTTTTGTAGAACAATTTCATTCTGCAAAAGTAGTAAACAAAAAAGAGAGCAATCAATATTGCTCTCTTTTTTTTATATTATTTATATGAGGTATAAATATTTATTTATTCGTTTTAGCATAATCCGCTAAAAATTTAGCTAAACCATTATCGGTCAACGGGTGGTTGATTAAAGCCAATATAGCACTCAAAGGACCGGTCATCACATCCGCACCAATTTCAGCACATTCTATAATATGCATCGGATGACGAACCGAAGCCGCCAAAATTTCAGTTTCAAACATATAATTATCAAAAATCAAACGGATTTGTTCAATTAAAGCAATACCACTTGTAGAAATATCGTCCAATCTACCGATAAAAGGAGAAACGTAAGTCGCACCGGCTTTAGCTGCAATTAGAGCCTGCCCTGCCGAAAAAATAAGTGTACAATTCGTCTTAATTCCCTTGTTCGAGAAGTATTTAATCGCCTTAACCCCCGCTTTTGTCATCGGAATTTTAACCACAATATTCGGATGCAATTCCGCTAAATTTTCTCCTTCTCTAATCATCCCCTCAAAATCCGTAGCAATAACCTCCGCACTAACCGGCCCGTCAACAATGTTGCAAATATCCACGTAATGTTGCAAAATATTATTTGCTCCGGAAATACCTTCTTTAGCCATCAATGAAGGATTGGTAGTAACACCGTCCAAGATGCCCAAATCTTCAGCTTCTTTAATTTGTTCTAAGTTCGCTGTGTCGATAAAAAATTTCATAGTCGTTCGATAAGTTTAGTTTGCTGCAAAAATACAATACTTTTATTGGAATACTACCTAAAACTATTCAACACCCAAGCCTAAAAATGAACAATAGGAAAAGGATGAGGATTTGGGCGTTCCCATTACGTCATAAAAAAGCAGTTTCGTTGCACTACACTACTTTTCAACGCCGTAATGGTCGGGCTATCACTACTCACTCTTTTGGTTTGCATATATGCAACAAACCAAAAGGAGTTCAAACACGCCGTTCTATCCCTAACGCGAGTGAAATTGGCGAATAGAAAGTGAATTTT
>JALTUD010000202.1 GCA_027047735.1 Flavobacteriales bacterium
TCACACATTAGTTCCTTGTAATTTTCGTAAAAAATATTGTACTCGCCTTCGTTTAGAAAGGTAGAAACGGCTTGTACTTCTCTATTCAGTACTTTCCATTTTTGTGGTTTACCGGCTATGGTTTGTGCATAATTTTGCATTGTATTTAGGAATGAGCTGTCCAATAGGTGTCGTTTAATTAATTGTAGTCTGTTGTCGTTTGGATTTATTCTTTTTATTCGGTTTCCCAGCTCTGTCAAATCTCTTAACTTTGTCGAAAAATCGGCTTGTAATCCATATTTAACTTCCTCGATTTGTTGTTCTTTCAGGTCGTAGAACACTCCTCCATTGATAATTTCCGTTCTTTCCAATGCCACGTTATATAAGCGAGCATCTCCGGTTACGTTTTCTTTAGCTTCGGGTAATCCGTAAATGTGCAAAGTAAGTACATTATTTTCTGTAAAATTCCCCATTTGATGAATCAAATCGTGCCCTACACCTACGACTTGCCCGTAAGTGAAATTTGTACGCGATAAGGTGGTGATTGCGTTATTTTCTTTTCTGAAAATTGCATGTTCGTTTTCTCCAAAAATTTGAACGGCTCCCCACGTTGCATATCCATGGTCGTGTATGCCGGATATGTCGCCCTTTATCCATGACATTACCATAATTTCAAAATTCGGAGATTTGTGTACCAACTTTCTGCCGTAACTATCCTTTACCGAGTGATTAAAATCCGCCCACGGTAACAAATCCTCCGATTGTACTTGAGCTTCGTTGACGATTTTAACGACTTCTGCCGGTGAAAAAGTTTCTTTTTCTGATAGCTTTTCGATGATTTGTTTAACTGAAGCGGGCAATGTATGGTTGTTCATTTTTTGCTTTTTTTTGCAAAGATAGTTTACTCATTCCGGTAAAAAGGTAACCAAAATCACTTTTTTGTTTTTTCGTTACTTTATTGAATTGAATTATAAAAACGCTCCATCTTTAAACTGCCTTTGTTCTTTACTTTTATGTAATTTTCCTGAGGCATTCGACTTCGTTCGCCGGTATGTGGATTAACCCAATAGGTAACCGGCTCTTTTATTTCGGTTGCTGAAAATCCTATTTTACGAAAAGCATCACCTCTTCCCCAATCCAAGTCGATATACGTCATTATATGATTGGGGGACATTTCCCGTTCGTAATGTTTTATTATTTTATCCAGACCGCCAACTACGGTTAGGTTATTCTTGGTGCAATAGCGTATTAATTCACTCGAACGACCTACGTCTAAATTTCGCTGTCCGTTGAATGTTGCCACCGACAATAGTTGTTCGCCCGAAAATAATCCGTATTTATGTTTTGACTTTGTTGTTCCGTAAATATGATAGCTGTTCAAAAAATAATCTGCTTCCTCTTTATCTATTCTTCTAACTTGCGTTTTGCGAGCAAAAATTCGTTTATTTTTTCCCGATATTGAATTTATTTTGCTCAAAACTACCGAAGGTTTTCTTATCCACCAGTCTTCATATACGCAAAAAATATCATCATTTTTATTTTCTTTATCATAGTTTTCAAAAGGGATAAAACGTACTATTTCCGTCAGGAACAGATGATGAGGAAAGTGTTTTTTCAACGCTCGAAAGAATTGATATTCGGAATTATTTTTCAATGGTTCTGAAGGTTAGGTTTATTCTTGGTTCTACTATCTTTTTGGTTTTGGGTACTTCGTGTTCCCAAAAATGTTGTGTTTCTTCTTTTACGATTAACAAACTTCCATGCGTAAGGTCTATGTTTAATTTATCTGAAAAGAATTTATGTCGCATTTTAAACTTTCGGGTTCCGCCAAAACTTACGGAAGCAATTAAAGGATTTGTTCCCAATTCTTTCTCGTCATCCGAGTGCCACGAAATAGAATCATTTCCATTGCGATATAAATTTAACAACACGCTATTAAAGGTGGTCTTGCACTTTTTCTCAACCTTGCTTTTAATTTCTAAAAGTGTTTCTGTCCACGGTTCAGTTTCCAATGAAATACCCGAAAATGAATAATCTGTTTGTTGTTCTCCATACCAAGCCATTAATCGGGGACAAGGCATTTCT
>JALTUD010000203.1 GCA_027047735.1 Flavobacteriales bacterium
AGCAACATGGCAATGGTACTCCGGTTCGTGTGGTAGTAATCCCGTGGGAAGTGGTAATTCAATAAGTGTCGCTCCTAGTGCTACAACAACCTATTATGTGCGAGGTGAAGGTAATTGTGGTAATTCTGCTTGTGTCAACATAACGATAGATGTCGGGGCGGGAGTAGATGCTCCTACGGCAGCTAATGTTTCTTCCGATAATATTTGCCCTGGAGTAACAACAACACTAACCGTAACAGGTTCTACATTGCCGAGTGATTATACATGGGTATGGTACACAGGAGCTTGTGGAGCAGTACCTATTGGTGTGGGAACAAGTATCGATGTAACTCCGACTTCTACTGAAACTTATTTTGTTCGTGCAGTTGGAACGTGTGGAGCAACATCATGTCAAAGTATTACTGTAAATGTTCAAAGTGGGAGCGTAGCGGCAACAGGAATACAAGTATCGAACAACAATTTCTGTCAAGGAGAAACAACGACATTAACCGTAGTCGGAGGAAATTTAGTGTCGGGAGCCGATTGGGTGTGGTACGAAAACAGCTGCGGAGGTAGTCCGCCGGTAGGAACAGGAACAAGTGTAACACTTAATCCCAATAATTCAGCTACCTATTATGTAAGAGCCGAAGGAGGTACGTGTGGAAGTACCGAATGTGCAAGTGCTTTTGTAAGTGTAATTGAAACAATTGTACATTGTAATCCGTTTGATACGCTCTGCGGAATAGGATTGCCGTTTGCTTTGGAAGGAGGAGAACCTGATGGAGGAGTCTATTCAGGAACAGGAATAGCAAATGGAATTTTCAATCCGGAGGTTGCGGGAGTTGGCACGCATACAATTACTTATACCTATACTTCTCCAATTAGTGGTTGTACCAATTCTGTTGATAAAGAGATTGTTATAAAGCCGTCCGACTTAACCGCAACAATAGTGACAGAAGAATTTCCTTGTTCACAAGGAGGAATAACATTAAGTGTCTTGGCTAAAAACAATAAGGGATTTTTAGATTACTTGTGGTCGAACGGTTCTTATGAAGAAAGTATCAATTTTGTGGAAGCAGGGACATATTCCGTGCAAATCAGAGACGACGAAGGTTGTGTAGCTAAATCCGATGAAGTATTAATCACCGATGAAATGGAATGTATCGATATTCCTAACACCTTTACACCAAACGGGGACGGAAAAAATGATACATGGAACCTTGATTTTACCGATTATGAAAGTGCCTCGCTAACCGTATTTTCCAAATGGGGAAGAGAAGTCTATAAAACATCTTCTTTAGAAATCCATTGGAATGGAACAACAGCATCGGGAACTCATTTGCCTGCAGGTGTTTATTACTATGTATTGGAACTAAACGGTGGTGAAAGGAAACAAAACGGAACAATAACATTATTGCGATGACGAAAAACAAATTCTTCATATTGACAATGTTATTGATAAGCCTTAGCTGTAAACAGCAAAGCTATGCCCAGCAAATCGTAATGAATAGCCAATACATGATTAACAGCTTTGTCCTAAATCCGGCCGTAGCAGGAACAAAAACTTACGCTCCGTTAGTGTTAAGTGCACGTCGTCAATGGATGGGGATACGAGAAGCTCCGGTAGCACAGCATCTTTCTTATCATACCTCCATTAATAAATATTTAGGAATCGGCGGAGCAATTTTTAATGATGTTGCCGGTCCGGCAAGAAGAACAGGATTACTGGTAGCACTTTCAACGCAAGTAGAAACATCAAAATACGACCGAATCTCATTTGGTTTAGCAACTTCAATGAGCCAGTATATGATAAAGAAACAGTATTTAATTACGGAAGAAGACAACGATAATACTGTGCTGAATTATACATCCAACAGGCTCATTCCGGACGTAGCATTCGGAATAAAATTCTATGGAGACCGCTATCAAGTAGGATTTTCAGGATTTAATATCATACAATCAAAAGTCGATTTAACCGATGTTATGACCTCTGTAACCAATAAGCTCGAGCGAACGTTTTATCTAAACGGAAGTTACATTATCCCCCTTGGGAAACACAGCCCTCTAATCACATTAGAACCGTCAGCCGTTCTACGCTATATGTTTACTGCTCCCCTGCAATTTGACGTAAACCTAAGAGCTATATACAACAAAAGACTTTGGGCGGGCGTATCCTATCGCTTTAAAGACGCAACAGCACTAATGGTCGGATTCTCTACTTCAAAAATAGGAATCAGTTACTCCTACGATATCAGTATGTCCGGTTTGTCAAAGTACAATTCAGGTTCACACGAGGTAACATTAACCCTGCGTCACAAAAACAAAAGAGGAAACTTTCCTGCAGGAGGTCAACGTTTTAATACGTATGATTGTCCGACTTTTTAATGAGAATGATTTGGGTGTTCCCATTACGACATAAAAAAGCAGTTCCGTTGCACTCCACTACTTTTTAACGCCGTAATGGTCGGGCTATCCGCTATATCTTTTGCCCTCCAAAAGGAGGGAGGGCAAAAGGATGCCGCTTCTATCCCTAACACGGGGCAGGTAAGTGCAAAGAAAATGGAATTTAGTTTTCTTAGACGATGAAAAATAAATTTGCATAGCCCCAGCTATGGAAATTTATTTTGAAGAAGTTATTTACAGTTTGTGTATAAAAGTGAAATGAAAAGAACTAATTTTTAACTTATAGACAAATTGTAATTAACTTCTAACAAGTATAAGGAAAATAAAAACATTTTATTGTGCTTAGATGCCCCGTGTTAGGGATACGCTCCCTAACACAGACACTGAAGAATTATCAATACAAAAAACCACGGGAATTATTCTACAAGCAACCAAAAATAATTAACTTCGTCCTTTATAAAAATAAATCTACATATGAAGAAGTATCTTTTAATATTGAATATACTGTTTATAAGTTTGGTCTCGTTGGGGCAGAATCTTGTTCCTAATCCTAGTTTCGAAACAATAAGTAACTGTAACGATACCGTTTCTCCTAGTGTAACCACTAGTAAAATCACTCCATGGATAATCCCGACAGATGGTTCAGCTGATTCTTTTCATTCTTCTTGTGGTTCAGGTTGTATGGGAACGTCAACTCCGTGTAATATCATATCTTATCAGCCTACACATTCAGGGGTTGGTTATGCCGGTTTAATAGCAGCATCAGGAGCTTTTGGAACGATTGATAACAATAGAGAATATTTACAGGTTCAACTTACTTCTCCTTTGACAGCAGGACAAGATTATTGTGTGGAGTTTTATGCTTCTTTAGCAGCTAACCCTGCTGCGGTTATTATTGCAATTAATTCACTTGGAGCATATTTGTCTTCTACCCCCGTTACAGCTAGTGGAACCAATCCCCTTAATGTAACTCCTCAGGTTGTTTCTAGTTCCTATGTAACTGACACGGTAGGCTGGACATTGATTCAGTCCACTTTCACGGCAACCGGAGGGGAACAGTATATAACAATAGGGAATTTTAATGATGCTAGTTCTACTTCTACACAAACCGTTTATTCTCCCCAACCTAGTGGGCCAATGTTAAGTTATTATTTTATTGATGATGTTTCTGTTACTTCCGGAGCTTGTTCATCTTCACCGGCTTGTGATTCTACCATAAACCCTTTCGGACCTTTTTGTTCTACTGATGCTCCAAGTAACTTAACGGCGGTAACACCTAATGGAACATGGAGCGGAACAGGAATTACCGATGCTAATGCAGGAACATTTGACCCTGCTACCGCAGGTATCGGGACGCATCAAATTACTTATACGGCACCATGTGGTTCATCCAATACTATAGATGTGGTTGTAAATGATTGTTCCACTATTACGGCTAGTTTCACAGCCTCAAACACTAACTTATGTGTTGCCGACTGTATCAGTTTTACCAATACAAGTTCCGGCGTTGGTAATAGTGCAACGTACAGTTGGTCATTTGCAGGAGCAACTCCAAGTACTTCAACCGATGCAAATCCTACCAATATTTGTTATCCTGCGGCAGGGACTTATGATGTTACGTTAACCGTTACGGAAAACGGAAATACCGATGATTCGGTGATGACGGGGTATATTACCGTTGTTTCTTGTTCAACACCAATAATAGATTTTACACCTTCGGATGATACTATTTGTCAAACCAATTGTATCACGTTTACCAACAATAGTGGAGGTGGTTCAATCGGTAACTTTGCATGGAGTTTTACAGGTGGAACACCATCTAGTTCTTTAGGAGCAAATCCGCCACAAGTTTGTTATGATACTCCGGGTAATTATACTGTTACGCTGGTTGCGGTTGACGCCTCAAACAATGTGTTAGGGCAAAAGGATACAACCATAGTTGTCGAATCTTGTCCCTTGCCAACAGCTAATTTCACCGTTAATAATCCTAATATCTGCGAAGAAGGATGTGTAAGTTTCACAGACCAGAGTTTCGGAATGGTGGGGACTGCAAGCTACGAATGGCAATTCCCAGGGGCAAATACAACAACAAGTAACGCTCAGAATCCAACGGGAATTTGTTACACCAATATAGGAACTTATGACGTTACATTAAGCGTAACCGACAATAACGGGACAGCTACAATAACAATAACCGACGCGGTAGTTGTTAGTGAGTGTGATCCGCCTGTTCCGGCGTTTACATTGCCGAGTAATGTAATCTGTACAGGGCAATGCCTTAATTTCACCAATGAAAGCACAAACGCAGATTCTTACGAATGGATTTTTGAGGGAGGCTTTCCGGGTGGTTCAACCGATGAAAATCCAACCAATATTTGTTTTGAGTCAGAGGGAACGTTTGACATTCAATTGATTGCTTTTAATACGTTAACTTCCGATACGCTTCATCAAACGCTGACGGTTGCTCAGCCTCCTTCTGTAACGGCTAGTGATGACGTTACAATATTTGAAGGAACAAACACCTTATTAACAGTTGAAACCGATGGTAGCACTTATCTATGGAGTCCCTCAGAAACTTTATCTTGCGATGACTGTATGTCAACGGTTGCAGAACCTGATTCTACTACCTTGTACACAATAACAGTTACTGCAGATAACGGTTGTGCAGTAACCGATAGTGTGTTGGTTACAGTTGTTGAGGTAACGGCAATTGGAGTTCCTTCAGCTTTTTCTCCAAATGGAGACAAAGTGAACGATGTTCTGTATGTAGAAGGGGCGGGTATAGAAAAAATGAACTTTATCGTCTATAACCGATACGGAGAAAAAATATTTGAATCGAGTAAAAAATCCTTTGGTTGGGATGGTAAGTACAAGGGAAAACCCGAAAACCCGGGAGTTTTTGTCTATACGTTGGAATATGTATTAAGAAATGGCGAAACAGGAGTCTTAAAAGGAAACGTAACACTTGTTAAGTAAAATAGTAATGAAAGGAATAATAATATTTTTATGGGTGTTGTTCATTTGTTTAGGACAAGTTGACGCACAACAAGATAGGCACTTTAGTATGTTTAATGCTTCTCCTATAATGCTAAATCCGGGGGCGGCAGGTCTTTTTCCCGGAAATGTGCAATTGTTTACGAATTATAGAAATCAATGGTCGTCTATTTCGCCTAATTTATTTACAACTACGTCGGGAACTGTAGATGCAAAATTTTACAAAAAGGAAGGTTATTATTTTGCAGGAGGGTTAAATTTCTTTAACGATGTTGCAGGTGCCAGCTTAATGAAAACAGGTGTATATAATTTAAGTTTGAGTTATGGTATAGAGGTCAATGAAAACCAATATTTAGCTTTTGGTGTTCAGCCTTCGTACTTTCAACGTTCAATGGAAATGGGGACGCTGACTTGGGGAAATCAATGGACAGGAGAGCAGTTCAATATTTTACAATCATCCGGGGAAGCTAAATTTGCCCAAAGCATAAGTAAATTTGATTTGAATACCGGAGTGTATTACTACGGGCAAGTTCAAGATAATATTCTAATTTCTATCGGAGGTTCTGTCCATCACGTAACCAGGCCGAATGTTGGTTTGTTTACAACAGACGAGAAATTATATAGGAAATATTTAGTGAACGCTTATATGGAATATGGAGTAAGTCATACCAAATTTTATATTGACCCGAGTATGTATGCTTTTTTTCAAGGACCTAACAAGTCAATTGCCGTGGGTACGGATTTTAAATATATGATAAAGGAAAGTTCTAAATATACTGGTTATTATGATGAAACATCATTCTTAGTAGGTATGTATTATCGTTCAAATGATTCATTCTATACTAAAGTTGGATTTAATTGGAGCGGTTTTTCTTTTGGAGCAGCTTACGATATAAACATTTCCTCTCTTTCTATTGCAACCAATGGCTTAGGGGGAATGGAATTTTTCCTTCGTTACAGGATTGGTTTTAAGGGACGTTATAGTGGATTTAAGTAAGGTATGTACTCAAAAGTTTTTTTTCGTTTGATTTTATTATTTTTATTGTTGGTTTCTGTTTCGCCTTTTTATGGAGGAACAGACTATTTTTCTCAAAATGATACTCATCCAATACACGTTGTTTCGGTTGCGAAACCAAGTTTGGATACTTTACCTGTTAAGATTTATGTTTCGTTTACGATAGGAACACAAGGAGAGATATACAATATTAAAGTAGTCAAGGTAAAGTGTGTGTCTTGTGGGGCTAAAAAGAGTAAAGAAGAAAAGGAAATGATAAAACAACTAAAAAAAGAGAGTGTTAGATTAGTAAAGAATATGCAGAATTGGGAGCCTCGTGATACTCCGGTTAGGTATATTTTGCCTATTAGCTTTGTATATAAAGACGGGTACTCTTCTCCTGTTCATTTAGATCAAAGTTATTTTATGAATTAATCTAAATTCACTTTTATTCCCAAACTGTAAATAACTTCTTCAAAAAATATTTCCATAGCGGGTGCTATACAAAGATTTTTTTCATCGTCATAAAGAAACTAAAACTCATTTTCTTACCGCTCATTTTACTGAGACCTAGTAGGTTTTGAAAACCTACTAGGTCTGAAAAAAGATTAGTCACACGTTAGGGATCGTATCCCTAACAC